>JANMTJ010000273.1:0-3548 GCA_031390295.1 Oleiharenicola sp. | reverse complement strand
GCCGGGCGCCCGCCGCAGGTGCTGTATTTTTCCGATGAGGGGCACACCTTCACGAAGGAGAAGGACCGCGCGAAACGATTCGCGGAGATGGAGAAATTTCTGGCCGCGAATCTCGCGCCCCGCTCAGGAGGCTGATTCCCAGCGGCCGTAGATGCCGCACGGGAGGATCTTGCCGTCGCGCTGGACCGGCAGGCCGACCTCGCCGCCGTGGATGCGGCCCCCCGCGTCGTGCAGCAGGCCGTCGAGGAGGTTGATGACGACGGACGGCGAGAGGCGCGCCGTGTAGGCGTTGATCAGGAAAAACAGCGGCCGGTCGCTCAGGGCCTGCTTGCACTCGCTGAGCAGGTCCCAGAGATGGTCCTCCAGCTTCCACATCTCGCCGGTGCTGCCGCGGCCGTAGGTCGGCGGGTCCATGATGATGGCGTCGTACTTGCGGCCGCGCTTGATCTCGCGGCGGACAAATTTCATGCAGTCGTCGGTGATGTAGCGCACGGGGGCCTCGGCCAGACCGGAGAGCGCGGCGTTTTCCTTGCACCACTTCACCATGCCCTCGGCGGCATCCACGTGGCAGACGCTGGCCCCGGCGGCGGCGGCGGCGACCGAGGCCGCCCCCGTGTAACCGAACAGGTTGAGCACGTTCACCTCCCGGCCGGCGGCACGGGCGTCCTTGATCTTCTTGGTGAACCAATCCCAGTTCACGGCCTGCTCGGGGAAAAGGCCGGTGTGCTTGAAGCTCGTGGGATGGATCTTGAAGGTCAGGGTGCCGTAACGGACGGTCCAGTGCTCGGGGAGCTTCTGGCGGTATTCCCACTTGCCGCCGCCGCTCTCGCTGCGGTGGTAGAAGCCGTCCCAGCCCGTCCAGGTCTTGCCGCCGGACTTGGGCCAGATGACCTGGGGATCGGGCCGCACAAGGGTGTAGGGACCCCACTGCTCCTGCTTCATGCCGTCGCCGCAATCGAGCAGGCGGTAATCCTGCCAGCGGTCGGCGACGATGAGGCCCGGGCGGTCGATGATCATGGGTTAGGATGTGCCCGCGAAATCCCCGGATGAACACGAAAAAATAGCCAGAGACGCCGGCCGCAAACCGGGGGGAGTTCCCGGCAAGCATTTCATTTGCGACCCGGCCCGGGTTGAGTGTATTCAACGACACCCCCCAACCCCCGACTTCGCATGAACCTGCCCTCCCGCCGCCGCTTCCTGAAAACCGCCACGCTGGCCACCGCCGCGACCCTGCTCAGCGCCCGCTCGTGGGGCCAGGTGGTCGGGGCCAACGGTGACGTGCGTGTCGCCGTGGTCGGCCTCAATGGCCGCGGCCGCAATCATCTCACGAGCCTGCGCGCCATCGCGGGTGTGCGGGTGGCGGCGATCTGCGATGTGGACACCGCGGTGCTCGAGCGGACCGCGGCGGAGCTGGCGAAGGAGGGGCTCACCCTGGAGAAATTCACCGATGTGCGCGAGCTCCTCGCTTCGCCCAACATTGATGCGATCACGGTCGCCACCCCGAACCACTGGCACTCCCTCATGGGCATCTGGGCCTGCCAGGCCGGCAAGGACGTTTTCGTGGAAAAGCCCGTGTCGCACAACGTGTGGGAGGGCCGCCAGCTGGTCGCCGCCGCCGCGAAATTCAACCGCGTGGTCCAGGCCGGCGTGCAGGTCCGTTCCGGCGCGGGCTTGATCGAGGCGGTGCAGTGGGTGCGTTCGGGCCAGCTCGGCAAGGTCACGGCCGCGCGCGGCTTTTGCTACAAGCGCCGCAAGAGCATCGGGCGGACCACCGGCCCGCAGGCCGTGCCCGCCACCGTCAATTACGACCTCTGGCTCGGGCCCGCCCGGGACGAGCAGCCCCGCCGCGCGCGCTTCCATTACGACTGGCACTGGTTCAACGCCTACGGCAACGGCGACGTCGGCAACCAGGGCATTCACCAGATGGATGTGGCCCGTTGGTTTCTCGGTGAGACCGGCCTGCCGCGCCACACTCTCAGCATCGGCGGCCGGCTCGGTTACCTCGACGACGGCGAGACCCCGAACACCCAGATCGTCATCCATGACTACGCGACCGCGCCGTTGATCTTCGAGGTGCGCGGTCTGCCGGCCAAATTCGACCCGACCGAGGGCCAGCCCGGCGCGGCCGGCGCCGAGGCGGCAGGGGCGCTCGCGGCCTCGATGGACAAGTACCGCGGAGTCAACATCGGCAACGTGATCGACTGCGAGGGAGGCTCGGTGGTGACCGGCAGCTATTTTTCCGCCACGGCCTATGACCGGGAGGGGAACGTGGTGCGCGAATTTCGCGGCGAGGACCGGCTGATGAAGAATTTCATCGACGTGATCCGCAGCCGGAAAACCACCGAGCTGTACGGTCCGATTGAACAGGCGCATGTTTCCAGTGCGCTGGGGCACCTCGGCGGCATCTCCCACGCCTTGGGGCGCACCACGCCCGTGGCGGAAACGCTGGAACGCATCAAGGGCGATGCCGCGCTCACCGAGGCCTACGGCCGGATGACCGAGCACCTCGCCGCCAACAACGTGAAGCTCGATCAGACGCCCGCCACGTTGGGCGCCACCCTGACGATTGACCCCGCGGCGGAGCGGTTTGTCGGGGCCGGAGCCACCGCCGCCAAGGCCTTGCTCACGCGGTCCTATCGCGCACCCTACATGGTGCCGCAGCTAACGTGATCACGTCCCGTAGAGCCGGTCGCCGAAGTCCCCGAGGCCGGGCAGGATGTATTTCCTCGCATTGAGCGCGCGGTCGAGCGCGCCGGCATGGATCGGGACGGTGGGGTGGGATTTCTCCACCACCGCCACGCCCTCGGGAGTGGCGACAATGCACACGAACATGACGTCCTTGGCGCCGGCAGCCTTGACGACGTCAAGGGCCTGCGCTGCGGAGCCGCCGGTGGCGAGCATCGGGTCCACCACGACCACGCGTTTGTTGTCGAGCGGCGGCAGCTTGCAATAGTAGCTGCGGGCGATGGCGGTGGTGTGGTCGCGCTCGAGGCCCACGTAGCCGATGGAGACGTCGGGAAAAATATCCTGGAACGGCTGCACCATCCCGAGGCCCGCGCGCAAAATCGGCACGACCACGAGTTGCCGGGCGAGCACCCGGCCGGTCATCGGCTCCATCGGGGTCTCGATCTTTTTTTCCTCGGTGGCGAGGTCGCGGGTGGCCTCGAGGGCCAGCAGGAGGGAGATCTGGTAGCTGAGGGTGCGGAACAGGGCGGGCTTGGTCGTCTTGTCACGCAGGTGGGTCAGCACATGGGCGCCGAGCGGATGCGATAAAACATGGAGCGGCATGGGCGGTCAGGGTTTGAGCACGAGTGTGTGTTGGGGCGGGCCGGGAAGCAAGGGCGTGGGTTCTCCTTTCGCCCACGCCTCGTGCCCGGCACGGTAATAAGGGGAAAGCGGGTGTCCGCTTTGGCCGCCGGGCATGTGGAAAATTCCCTCGGCTTCGCGGCCGGGCGACACGACGAGGCGTTCGCTGGCGCCCTGGGTGGGGCTTTGCACGCGGGGCATGTCGCTGCCGCCGGGCAGTGGTTGGGCCGGCAGGTCGAGCA
>JANMTJ010000231.1:0-17259 GCA_031390295.1 Oleiharenicola sp. | reverse complement strand
CGAGGGCTTTCCTTTGCTCAACGGTGAAGGTGGGCGCTTCCACGCTCGGAAGCCCAAGCCGTTTGCCGGGCCGGCGCAACGGGGAAAGATTTTCCTGCAAAATTATTTTGCTGGCTTCCGGGCCACGATCACCGCGGCCCGAACAGGGCCGAACCAACCCGGACCTGGGTACTGCCCTCGGCAATCGCGGCCTCGAGGTCGCCGCTCATGCCCATCGAGAGTTCGCGGAGCGGCACACCGAAGCGAACCGTGAGACCGTCGCGGATCGTCCGCAGGTTTGCGAAGGTGCGGTGCGCCACGGCGGGATCGTCGGACAACGGGGCAATGGTCATCAATCCATCCACCTGCAGGCCGGGCTGGGCCAGGGCGAGTTCGAGCAGCCGCGGGGCCGCGTCGGGGTCGGCGCCGAACTTGGCCGGATCCTGGCCGGCGTTGATCTGCAGGAGCACCGGCAGTTTTTTGCCCAGCTCGGTGGCGGCCCGGTTGAGCGCGACGACCAGTTTCTCGCTGTCGACACTTTGGATCCGGTCAAAATGGGCGACAGCCAGCCGGGCCTTGTTGGACTGGAGGTGCCCGATCAATTCCCAGCGGAGCGCGACGGTGGTCTGGGCGCGCTTGTCGACGGCCTCCTGCACGCGATTTTCACCGACGGCGGGCAGGCCGTAGCGGGCGACGTACTCGGCGGCCACAGCCGGATGGGTCTTGGTGACCGGCAGCAGCGCGACCCCGGCGGGGTTGCGCCCGGCTTGCCCACAGGCGGTCGCGATTTTTTGCCTTAACGCGACGGCCCGCTGAAGGAAGGTGTCGTAATCGATAAACATCTATGAGAGCTGCTTTTGGGGTGGCTTGCCGATAAGATATCTTTATGCTGCGTTATAAGGATACACGCCGCATGCAAATCGAGAACTTCAAAATCTTCGCTGACCTGGTGGAAACAAAGAGTTTCTCCAAGGCGGCGAAACTCAACGGTATCACGCAATCGGCGGTCAGCCAGCAGGCGCGCGCGATGGAACGCACCTTCAAGACCCTGATGGTGGACCGCAGCCAGAAGCAGTTCAACCTCACCCGCGAAGGGCAGCGCATCTATGAGGCGGCCAAGGAAATCCTGCACATCTACGAGAAACTCGAGAGCGAGCTGCAGGAGATGAAGAAGGTCATCAGCGGCACCATCCGCATTTCCACCATCTACTCGATCGGGCTCCACGAGCTGCCGCCCTATGTGAAGCGTTTCCTGCAGGAATTCCCGTCCGTCAACGTCCGCATCGAATACCGCCGCTCCAACCTCGTCTACGAGGACATCCTGCACAATGCCGTGGATTTCGGCCTCGTCGCCTTTCCGCAGAAGCATCGTCAGATCGAGCTGCTCCCTTTCCGCAACGACCGGCTGGTGCTCATCACCCATCCGAACCACCCGCTGGCCAAGGGCCTGGTGGTGGACCTCAAGTCCCTCGCCGGCCACCGGTTCATCGGCTTTGATCCCGACATCCCGACCCGCAAGGCCGTGGACGCGATCTTCCGCGACAACAAGCTCGAGATCACGCCGGTCATGGAATTCGACAACATCGAGACGGTGAAGCGCGCCGTGGAAATTGACCATGGCATCGCGATCGTCCCGCAGGCGACCGTCCAGCAGGAGCTCCGCCAGGGCACGCTTTGTGTGGTGCCGTTCAAGGGCAAGGAATTCACCCGGCCCCTCGCCATTCTTCACCGCAAGGGCCGCGTGCTCACGCCGGCGATGAAGAAATTCATCGAGACCCTCACCGCCGAGGGTGCGGCCGCCGACGCCCGGGAGTGATCCGGGCCGGGCCGAACGGGAACAAATGCCGGCATCCGGGCCTCCCACCCATCAGCGCACCATGAAAAAATTCATCGGCCTCATCCTCAGCGTGGCCGGCCTGGCCCTGCTGCCCGCCGTCGCCCCGGGCATTGTGACCCGCGACGCCGTCGTGGACCGGCCCGCCCCCGCGCTCACCTTCAAGGATCTTGCGGGCAAGAAGGTCAGCCTCGCCGCCCTCAAGGGCAAGGTGGTGGTGGTCGATTTCTGGGCGACGTGGTGCGAACCCTGCCTGACGGAGATTCCCGGCTACATCGAGCTGCAGAAAAAATACGGTCCCGAGGGCCTCGTGGTCATCGGGGCCTCGCTCGACCGGAAGAAGCCCGCCGCCGTGCAGAAGTTTGCCGAGGAACAGGGCATGAATTACACCGTGGTGATGGGGTCCCTCGACAACATTGATGCCTTCGGGGGCGTGCAGGGCGAAGACATCATCCTGCCGACGACCTTCCTGATCAACCGCGCCGGCCGCGTCATCCATGAAAAACAAGGGTTGATGGACCACGCGAAATACGAGGCGATCGTGAAGCAGGCGCTCTGAGCCAGATTCAAGCCGATTAGATTTGTACCGGGCTGAAGCGCCCGGCTTGTTTTTGGCAGAATGTCATCCTCCCTGCCGCTGCTCATTCCGCTGGCCTGCGCCTTCCTCTATGTGGTGGCGGCGCTCATGCTCAAGCGGGCCAGCGCGCTGGGGGTGGGGGTGTGGCGGATCGGATTCCTGGCCAACTGGGTGATGTTTCTCTGCTACCTGCCGTGGTGGCTGGCCCAGCCCGGGGAAAGCAGCCATGCGTGGACGGACTACTGGCAACCGGCGGTCAGCGGGCTGCTTTTCCTCGGCGGTCAGATGTTCATTTTCCTCGCGCTGCACCGCGGCGATGTGTCGGTGACCACGCCCGTGATGGGCACGAAGGTGCTGATGGTGGCGCTGCTCAGCCAGCTGCTCCGGGCCGGCGACGTGCCGTGGCAGTGGTGGACCGGGGCCGTGCTGAGCACCGCCGCCGTGGCCCTGCTGCACTTTGGTGAACCGCACGGACAACGCTCGCTGGTCGGCCGGACCGTGGTGCTGGCCGGGCTGAGCGCCCTGTCCTTCAGCTTGAGCGATGTCCTGCTCCAGAAATGGGTGGTCGCGTGGGGCAGCGGTCACTACCTGCCGCCCATGCTGATGTTCACGGCCCTCTATACCTTTGCCTTCGTGCCGTTCTTCCGGGCGCCGCTGTGGGCGCTGGACCGCCGGGCCTGGGCATGGACCGCCGGCGGGGCGCTGCTGCTGGCCGTCAACAACGTGGGCATCGCCCTCTCAATTGCGGTCTGGCGGACCGCCACCTCGGTGAACATTCTCTACAGTCTGCGCGGCCTGGTCAGCGTGGTGCTGGTGTGGGCGATCGGGCACTGGTTCAGCAATGAGGAACATCATCTCGCGCCCCGGGTGTTCCGTTTCCGCCTGGTCGGGGCCGCGCTGATGCTCGCGGCCATCGTGCTGGTGCTGATCTAGCCGCCGGGTCAGGGCGCCGGATGCTCGGTCTGCTCCGTGACGTCCTTGTGGATCGCGGGGTCGTCCTTCTTCTGCAGCTGGGCGGCGACCCCGGTGGAATTCACCGTGGCGATGGCGATGGCGGCGGCGGTGGGCACGACTTTGCGGAAGGTGTTGATCTCGTGTTGCACCGAGGAGACCGAGAAACGCCGGACGGTATCGTGGTGGGCGGTCTGCGCGGCCTCTTCGTAGACGGACTGCGGCACGGGCTTCAGGGCCCAGATGAAGCCGGTCCACGAGAGGAGCTTCAAGCCGTAGTAGGTGGGATCGATTTCCCACCAATAGAAACCGTTGCGGGTCGCGGACTGGTAACGGTGGTGGTTGTTGTGCCAGCCTTCGCCGAGGGTGATGAGCGCAAGGATGAAACTGTTGCGCGAGTCGTCGCTGGTGTTGAAGCGCCGGTTGCCCCAGAGATGGGTGAAGGAGTTGATCGAGGCCGTGCCGTGGAAGAGGAAGGTGGTGCTGATGAAGAAGCCCCACACGAGCATTTGCGCGCCGCTGGTGCCCAGGCCGGGCGCCGCGGTCTCAAGGTAGGAGCCGAGCAGGAAGAGGCTGGTGGCGAACAGGACCGGGACGACGATGTCGAAGCGGTTCAGCCAGACCAGCTCGGGGTACTTCGCCAGATCCTTGACCTTGGTGTAATCGGTCGGGAAGTTCCGTTTGCTGGTGATCCAGCCGATGTGGGACCACAGGAAGCCGTGGACGTGCGGCGAGTGGGCGTCCTCGGGCTCGTCGGAATGCTGGTGGTGATGGCGGTGATGGTAGGCCCACCAGAGTGCGCCGCGTTGCACCGTGGTGCCCGTCCAGAGGGCGAGCAGAAACTGGCCGAAACGGGAGGTGCTGTAGGTCTTGTGCGAGAAATAGCGGTGGAAAATGCCAGTGACGGCAAACATGCGCACAAAGTAGAGGGCGACGGCGGTCCAGACGGCAAACCAGCTCCAGCCCACCCAGAGGACGCCGAGACAGCCGAGATGCAGGATGATGAAGGGAATGCAGCGGACGAGATTCACCCCATCGGGCTGGGCGCGGATGGCCTCAGGCGACTCGGCTGAATAGTCGGAGTCGATCCACTGGACGAGGGAGCTGAGTAGGCGAGGCATAGGGAAAGGTCGGGAGATGAAGCCGAAACGACGAGGGCAGAGGAAAATGGCCCTCCCGACCACTGCAAGCCACGTTTCACCCCACCGAAAGAGACCCAAGGGGAAACCTGAGATCTAGAATCGCCGGTAATTCTCAGGCAGCCAACCGATCAGAATCCTTATCCTTGCCGCAACAAGTCTTTGGCTTGGGCAGGGCGGACGGCTCCGGGGCCAGTTCGACAGACGAGCTGGCAGGCTCGGCCTCGGTGGCGATGAGGAGTGAGATAAGACTGATAATGATGAGGGCGGTTAGCATTGCTTGGTGTTCCCGATGCTCGGTCAGAGCTTCGAAAGTTGTTTTTGTTCCTGTTTCCATTCAAACCCGGCAGGGTGCGGTGAAGTTACAGGAAGTTAGCGGCGTGGTCAGCGCGGCCAATGACGGGAAGGAGAAGCATATTTCCCGCCTTTACAAGTCGGACGAGTAAAAATGTGGCTGTAGCAATGGGCCGCGGCCGCGGGATTAGAGATTCTATCCTGCTTCAGTGCCCGAAGGTCCTGGCGGCAAGCGCGATAAAATTCTTCAGTGCCCCCTCGGAGTCGCCATTACGACAGATGCCTTGGGTGAGGGTTTTCATGTCGTGCAGGGTCGCCATCGCATGATGCATGGTGCCGACGACCAGGGTGAACCGCCAGAGGAAGTCCGGGGGTGACAGGCTGGGAGTGTAGCGGCGGATTGCCTGCCCAAAGCGGGTCATCACCGGCTGGAGTTCCGTTGTTACGATTTCCCCAGTGAAAGGCAGGGGTTCGGTGATGATTCTACCGAGCAGGCGGATGCTGGCCACGTTGTAAGAAGTGGGGTCGCTGCCGGGCTGAAACAAGGGGCGGGCCATGATCCCGATGATTTCCTCCAGCGGCGCGATTGAACCCACGGCTTTGGCTTCCGCCTGACTTAAATTGTCGAGCCGGACTTTGTTTACCTCCCGCAGCCGATAAATGAGAATTTCCCGGCAGAGGGACCGCTTGTCGCTGTAATGATAATTGACCGCAGCCAGGTTCACGCCCGCCTTGGCTGTAATCTGGCGGAGGGAAATTCCGTTGAAACCATGCTCTGCAAATAACGATTCGGCAGTGATTAATATCCGGCTGCCAGTCTCGCCAAAGTCATCAATTAGCATGTGTTTCATGTGTTTCAAACAAACGTATTAGGCAAGACCAGAAATCCCTCCCGTGCTCGCGCCTCGGGAGCTTTTACTTTGACCGGCTGAATCCTCGGAGCACGGTGAGGTTCATGGAAGAGCTGACCTCGCAACCTGAAACCACCCAGCCATTGGAGCCGGGGTTCGTCTATGCCAAGTTCGAGTCAGAGCTGCAGGTCCGGCCGGACGACATCGACATGTATCAGCATGTGCACAGCAGCCGATACATGGACTATGTGCTGGCGGCCCGGTTTGACCAGATGGAGCGCTGTTACGGCATGCCGATGGCGGAATTCCAGAAACTGGGCTACGGCTGGGTCATCGCCTCGACGCAGATGAATTTCCGTCGTCCCCTGATGCTCGGCGACAAGATGACCGTGAGGTGCTGGATCGAGAAATTCTCCCTCATTGGACTGCGGCTGCAGTTTGAGATCGACCGGCGGCCCGAGGGCAAACGTGCCTGCGATGGCTGGTTTGAATACGTGATGGTGGCGGTGGAGACGGGCCGACCCGTGCGGATTCCGGACTCAATCCGGCAGAAATATTCGATTTAGCGGTGGCCCCCCAGGGAGGCCAAGCTGCTGCCGAAGTGCAGCTTGCCCGAGTGGGCGAAAAATTCTCCTTGCCACGCTGTCAATCCTGAGCGTCCTTACGCACCTCGTTAGAGATAGCGTTTTGATGACAGGATCTGGTGAGTCGTTGGCTGAGCGATAGGCTTAAGTGATGATTTCGAAACCCGCGTTGGGAACGGACTGGCAGATGGCGAAGGATCTACGATTTATCACATGAGCAACTCCAAACTATACGTTGGAAATCTATCGTTCAAGACCACGGAAGACGAACTGCGCGCCCATTTCGGCCAGTTCGGTTCCGTTACCGACACCTATGTCGCCATGGACAAGATGACTGGCCGCCCCCGTGGCTTCGCCTTCATCACCATGGGCACCCCCGAGGAGGCCAAAATGGCCATCGAGAAAACCAATGGCGTTGATTTCGGCGGCCGCGCGCTGCAGGTCAATGAGGCCCGTCCCAAGGAAGACCGTCCTTCTGGCGGCTTCGGCGGTGGCGGTCGTGGCGGCTTCGGTGGCGAACGCCGTGGCGGCTTCGGCGGCGGCGGTGGCGGCCGCGGTGGTTACGGCGGCGGTGGCGGCGGTCGCGACCGTTACTAATCGTCCGTTCGCACCTGCGAACCCTTGAATTCAAGGCGGAGCCTCACGGCTCCGCCTTTTTCTTTTCCACTTCCAACTTGGAGCGGGCCCGTCATCAACGCGCGATGGTCCCAACTCCGGCAAAAGTGCGGCGGCATCTCGCGAGCCTGCAGGCGTGCACCCTCTGTCCCCGCATGCACCGCCCGGTCGTCGTGGGTCGCCCGGTGGCGTCTCGCATTCTGCTCGTCGGCCAGGCCCCCGGGGACAAGGAACCGAAGCTGGGCCGGCCCTTTGCCTGGACCGCCGGCAAGACGCTCTTCAAATGGTTCAACGAGGCCCTCGGCTGGAGCGAGGACGAGACCCGCGACCGCATCTACTTTGCTGCGGTCTGCCGCTGCTTTCCGGGAAAAAAGAAAACCGGGGGCGATCGCGTGCCGGAGGAGGATGAGATCGCCAACTGTTCGCGCTGGCTGGCCGCCGAAGTGGCGCTGCTCCAGCCCGCGCTCGTGCTGCCGGTCGGCAAGCTGGCCATCACGCAGTTCCTCTCGGCTGCACCCCTGAATGAACTGATTGGCCGGACGCTTCGCATTGAATACCGCGGTCATGCGATGGACTGCATTCCGCTGCCGCATCCTTCCGGGGCTTCGCCGTGGCATCGCATGGAGCCGGGCAAAACCCTGCTGCGCCAAGCACTCGCCCTGGTGGCCGCGCATCCGGCGGTCAGCCCGGGAATTTGATTTGCCATGCCGAATCCGCGCCGCTGCCTTGCGCGCATGCATTTCATCCGGCGGTTCGCCGCGGTCATAATTCTCGTCTGCAGTCTGGGGCCGACACTGGCCCTTGATAAGGTTTCGCGCAATCCCTACGTCGGGGCCATTGTCCTCGACGATGCCTCGGGCCGCGTGCTGTTTGAGGACAACGCCGATGCCCGCGGTTACCCGGCCAGCGTCACCAAGCTCATGACGTTTCTGGTCGTCATGGACAAGGTGAAGGCAGGACAGCTCACCTTGGAAACCCCCATCATGTCAGCGCCGAGGCATCACGCACCGGGGGCTCGCAGGTCTACTTGAAGCAGGGCGAGGTTTTCACGGTGAATGAGCTGCTTTATGCGCTGATGATCCAGTCGGCCAACGACGCCGCCGTGGCCCTCGCGGTGCACGCGGCCGGATCCAAGGAGGCGTTTGTCGAGCTGATGAACGCCAAGGCCCGTGTGCTGGGCCTGGCCCACACCACCTTTCATTCCCCGCATGGTCTGCCCCCGGGCAAGGGTCAGGAGGTGGATGTCACCACCGCCCGTGATCTGGCCACGCTTTCACGCGAGCTCATCAACCACGGAGACATTCTCCGCTACAGTTCGGTCAAGGTGCGGACCCTGCGCGCCCAGACCGCCACGCCCTTCGAGATGCGCAACCACAACCACCTGCTCGGCAAGCTTGCCGGCTGCGATGGCTTGAAAACGGGATATTTTTCCACCGCCGGCTACTCGCTCGCGGCAACGGTGGAGCGCAACGGGCGCCGCATCATCGCGGTGGTGCTGGGCAGCGAAGCGTCCAAGACGCGGGATTTCAAAGTGATGGAGCTGGTTGAAAAAGGTTTTGCCGCGACCGCGGCGACCCTGCCGGTGGTCAAAACAACCGCGGCGCCGACGAATCCACGTGAGGCCACCGCCAAACCCGCCCCGCCCGCAGCCAAACCGGCAGTCCCGGCCGAGATTCCCACCGTCAAGACGGACAAAAGCGTAGAACAAATCTCGACGACCAAGGCGCCCGCGGTAACATTTCGCGTCATCCCCCCGGAGAAAAAACCGTGAACCCCAAAATCATTGCCTCCCTCCTTGCCTTGTCCCTCGCCTGCCTCGGTGCGCTGGTCGTGCCGGCGGCGGCCCGGGAAAAACTACCCATGGAGGACCTCGAAATTGTCGAGAAACGCTGGCCCGACGCCAAGAAAACCTACACGGGCCTGCGCTTCATCATCATGGAGCCCGGTGACGCCAAGGGCCCCAGCCCCGTGTCGGGCACGATGGTGAGTGTCGCCTACAAGGGCTCCCTCCTGAACGGCACGGTGTTTGATGAACAGACGGAGAAAACCCCGCTGAAGGTCCGGCTGGATCGGGGCGGCCTGATTGATGGCTGGGAGGAGGCCCTGCAAAGGATGCACAAGGGGGAAAAGTGGCTGCTCATCGTGCCCCCCGAACTGGCTTATGGTGCCTCCGGCCGGCCCCCGTTGATCAAGCGCTATGCCACGCTCGTGTTCGAGATGACGCTGCTGGATTTTGGTCCGGACGTAAAGTGAACGGTCAGCACCGCGTTCCGGCGGGGGCGGGTCCTCAGCCCACCCCGGCCGTCTTCAGCAGGTAACGCCGCTGGGTCCAGAAAGTGTCGGCGGTGTAGATGATCAAGCCCGACCAGATGAGGCCGAAGGCCTGAAACCGGACCGCATCGAACGCCTCGTGATAGACGAAGAGCCCGATCAAAAACTGCACCGAGGGCGCAATGTATTGCAGCAGGCCGAGGGAGGTCAGGCGCATGCGCTGGGCCCCGTAGGCGAACATCAGCAGCGGCACGGCCGTCACCACGCCGGCGCTCAGGACAAAGGCCTGGGTGCGGAGGTCGGCATGGCCGAGGGCGCCGCCGCCGCGGTAATGCCACCACAGCAACAGGCCCGCCGCGACCGGGAAGAGGATCAGGGTCTCGGCGGTGAGGCCGGCGATCGAGCCCTGCGCGGATTTCTTCTTCATGAGTCCGTAGGCCGTCCACGTGACGGCAATCGAAAGCGCGATCCATGGCACATGCCCGACCCGCACCAGCAGGAGCGCGACTCCCGCCGCCGCGAGGCCGATCGCGAGCCATTGCGGGCGCCGCAATTTCTCGTGCAGGAAGAACGAGCCCAGGGCGACATTCATGAGGGGCACCAGAAAGTAACCCAGGCTGGTCTCGATGATGAAGCCCTCGTTCACCGCCCACACATAGACCGTCCAGTTGACGGTGAGCAGCAGACTGCTCAGGAGCGTCAGCCCGGTGGCCCGGGCGCCGGCGAAGGCGGGTCGCAGGGAGGAAAATTTCTTCTGCCAGGCCAGCACTCCAAAGAGAAAAACCAGCGACCAGACCAGGCGGTGGGCGATGAGCTCAAAGGCCGGGACCCCCTGCATCTGCTTCCAATATATCGGGACCACCCCCCAGAACAAAAAACCTCCCGCCGCGGCGAGCGGGCCATGCAGGGAGGGACGCGAAGGGTTAGCGGGAGCAGACAAGCCGCGCACTCTGACGCCGCCCCCGACCGGCGTCAAACCGCCGGCGGGTCAATCCCGGCCATATCGGCCCGATACAGCGGGATTACTTGGCGGCGGGGGCGGGGATCTTGCTCGATAGCCAGGATAAAAAGCGCCACTTGCCGCCCTCAAGACGCCAGACAGCCATGACATTCAGGTCGTTCTTGTTTTGCACGGTGCCGTTGCCGGCGGTGATGAGCACATGGGCGGTCATGACGACTATGTCAGGCGTCGCGATCTGGAAATCACGCTGCAGATACTCATATCCGGAATAGACCGTGCGGCGGGTCACGATGGAGTCCAAATAGGACTTCTTGTTGTCGAACTTGCCGTTGGAATGGGTGTAGTGCAGCTGGTCGGAATAGGCCGCCTCCATTCGTACGGGATCGGCGGCCATGGTGGCGGCGACGCGTTCATCATCGGCCGCGCGCACGGCGGCAACGAGATGATCAATCTCTGCCGGACCCAGCAGAACATAGGCAGCCGGACCCGTCGGTGGCTTGGGCTGGGTTTCTGCGGCGGACAGAAATGAGAAGGGAAGAATCAGGGCGAGGGGGAACCGGAACACGCGCAGGGATTTCATGGGGTAGGGGATGGAAATTCATTTGCGATGCACCGGATGCGGCCGGCCCTCGTCGTTGATGGCGACATAGGTAAAGGTGCCGTGGGTCACGCGGACATGCTCGCCACCCTTGGCGCGCTGCGCCCAAGCCTCGACCTCGATGCGGATGGAGGTGCGGCCGACTTTCATCAGGGTCGCATGACAGCTCACGATGTCGCCGACGTAAACCGGGGTGATGAACGTCATTGCGTCGATGGCAACCGTCGTGACACGGGACCGGGCGAGATTGCGGGCATAAATCGCTCCACCGAGGTCCATCTGGGAAAGAAGCCAGCCACCGAATATATCCCCGTTGGCATTGGTGTCGGCGGGCATCGCGATGGTGCGGATGACCAGTTCACCCTGGGGTTGGCTGGGCACGGGGGAGTCACTCATGGCCTGCAGCTAAGCAACCTGTGCTCCCGAGGCAAGGCCGCGCCGACTTTGGCGTTGTTTTCGGGAAAGATCGGCCGGATATTCGCCGCCTCATGCCCGCCCCCGCCCAGAACGTCTTCCGACGTTTGTTTGATGAAGTCGGTCCGGTTGACCACGTCGGCATAGAAGAACGGGTCGCCAAATACACGACCCGCAGCATCAAGAAGAACGCCAAGCTCTGGGGCTTGAAGACGGCGGTCTCGATGGTCGATCTCACCACCCTCGAGGGCAAGGACACGCCAGGCAAGGTGGCGTCGCTTTGCCAGAAGGCCCTGCGGCCGCACGACGACCCCGCCGTCCCGCAGGTCGCCGCGGTCTGCGTCTATCCCGCGATGGTGCGGCATGCCCGCCGGGCCCTGGGCGAGGATACGGCCGTCCGCATCGCCTCGGTGGCCACGGCGTTCCCGTCCGGCCAGGCTCCGCTCCGCACCCGCCTTGCGGAGGTGAAGGCGGCGGTGGCCGATGGCGCCGACGAGATCGACATGGTGATCAACCGCGGGGCGTTTCTGGCCGGTGAATTCGGCGAGGTCCAGGATGAGATTTCCGCCGTGCTGTCGGCGTGCGGCGGCGCGACCCTCAAGGTCATCCTCGAGGTCAGCGAGCTCGAGACTTACGACAATATCCGCGCGGCGTCCTTCCTTGCCATGCGGGTGTTGCGGCCGGGCGACTTCATCAAGACGAGCACGGGCAAGACCTCGCTCAACGCCACCCTCGGCAACAACCAGGTGATGCTCGAGGCCATCCGGGATTTCTACCTCGATACGGGCACGCCCATTGCGATGAAGCCCGCCGGGGGCATCCGCACCGCCAAGCAGGCGTTGCAATTCCTCATCGCCGTCAAGGAGACGCTCGGTGACGAGTGGCTCAACAACACCCGCTACCGCTTCGGCGCGTCCGCGTTGCTCAACGATCTGCTCCGGCAGATCGAGAAGGAGCGCACCGGCGCCTACCAGGCCCCGTATTACTTCAGCGAGGCCACCGAGAGCTACTAAGGAAAACGCCATGCCCACCCTGACCCAAAAGAATCGCCCGGCCTCGCGCTCGCAAGGCCGCCCCGCCCCCGACCTGATCTTCGGCGACCTCTGGGAATACGATCCCGCGCCCGAGACGGCCGACCCGAAACTGCAGGCGCGCTACGGCCTCTTCATCGGAGGCGAGTTTGTCGCCCCGGACTCCGGCAAGTATTTCGACTCCATCAACCCGGCCAACGAGGCGAAGCTCGCCGAAATCGCCCACGCCAGCGCGGCTGACGTGGACGCCGCCTACGCGGCGGCAAAAAAGGCCTTCGACACGACCTGGGGCAGGATGCCCGGCCGGGAACGCGCCAAATACCTCTACCGCCTCGCCCGCCTGCTGCAGGACCGGGCGCGCGAATTCGCCGTGGCCGAGACGCTCGACGGCGGCAAGCCCATCAAGGAATCGCGCGACTTCGACGTCCCGATGGCCGCCGCACACTTTTTCTACCACGCCGGGTGGGCCGACAAACTTGATTATGTAGCTCCCGGCCGCCAGGTCGCACCCCTCGGGGTTGTGGGGCAGGTCATCCCGTGGAATTTTCCGCTGCTCATGCTCGCGTGGAAAATCGCGCCCGCCCTGGCGATGGGCAACACGGTCGTCCTCAAGCCCGCCGAGACGACCAGTGTGACGGCGCTGAAGTTTGCCGAGCTGATCCAGGACGCCGGCCTGCCGGCCGGGGTGGTGAATATCGTCACTGGTTTTGGCGATACCGGGGCGGCGGTCATGGGACATCCGACGGCGGCGAAAGTGGCGTTCACCGGCTCGACCGAGGTGGGCAAGATCATCATGCGCTCGCTGGCGGGCACCGACAAGAAGATGACCATGGAACTCGGCGGCAAGGCGGCCAACATCGTGTTTGACGACGCGCCGCTCGACCAGGCCGTCGAGGGCATCATCAACGGCATCTTCTTCAACCAGGGGCATGTCTGTTGCGCCGGCTCACGCCTGCTGGTGCACGAGCCCATCGCGGAGCGTTTTCTCGCGAAACTCAAGATGCGGATCAAGACCCTGCGCGTCGGCGACCCGCTCGACAAGAACACCGACATCGGTGCCATCAACTCGAAGGAGCAGCTCGCCACCATCACGCGGCTCGTCGCCGTGGGCGTGAAGGAGGTGGCGAAGATGTTCCAGCCGGCGTGCAAGCTCCCGGCCAAAGGATACTATTTCCGCCCCACCGTCTTTTCCGGCGTCAGCATGAGCCACCGTATCGCCCGTGAGGAGATTTTCGGCCCCGTGCTCAGCGTGCTGACCTTCCGGACGCTCGAGGAGGCCGTTGAGAAGGCCAACAACACCGCCTACGGGCTCAGCGCCGGCGTGTGGACGGACAAGGGCTCGCGCATTCTGAAAATGTCCACCGAGCTCAAGGCCGGGGTCGTCTGGGCCAACACCTACAACAAGTTCGATCCCACGTCGCCCTTCGGCGGCTACAAGGAAAGCGGCTTCGGCCGCGAGGGCGGCCGCCAGGGCCTGCTCGATTACTGCCAGCTCGCCTGATCAAATTCATGGCCGACCGAAAACTCATCACCGCACCGCTCAAGATCAGCACGATGCCCCCGGGCATCCCCTACATCATCGGCAACGAGGCGGCCGAACGGTTCAGCTTCTACGGTATGCGGGCGATCCTCGTCGTGTTCATGACGCAGTATCTGCGCGATTCCTCCGGCACCCTGGCCTTGATGAGCGAGAACGAGGCGAGCAAGTGGTACCATCTCTTTCTCGCCACCAATTATTTCCTGCCCGTCTTCGGTGCCATTCTGGCCGACGCGATCTGGGGCAAGTATCGCACGATCTTCTGGCTGTCGCTGGTCTATTGCGGCGGCCATCTGGCCCTGGCGCTGGACGACACACGGCTGGGCCTGACGGTGGGCCTGACGTTGATCGCCTTCGGCTCCGGCGGGATCAAGCCCTGCGTCTCGGCCAATGTCGGGGACCAGTTCGGCGCGACCAACCAGCACTTGATTTCGCGGGCGTTCGGGTGGTTTTATTTCGCGATCAACTTCGGGTCGTTCTTCTCGATCCTGCTCATCCCCTGGGTGCTGGAGAACCACAGTCCGGGCCTGGCCTTCGGCATCCCGGGCATCCTGATGTTCATCGCCACGGTGATCTTCTGGCTGGGCCGGTGGAAATTCGTGCACGTGCCGCCGGCCGGGAAGACCTTTTTCCGCGACAACTTCAACGCCGCCGGCCGGGCCGCCCTCGGGCGCATCGCCATCATCTACGTCTTCGTGGCCGTGTTCTGGTCGCTCTGGGACCAGAGCGGCGGCGAATGGGTGCTGCAGGCGCAAAAGATGGACCTGAACTTCCTCGGGGTGAGCTGGCTGGCCTCGCAGGTGCAGGCCATCAACGGCATCTTCATCCTCACGCTGATCCCCGTCTGCCAGTATCTGGTGTACCCGGCCATCTCCCGGGTTTTCCCGCTCACGCCGCTGCGCAAGATCGGCCTCGGGCTCGTGGTCACCGCCGTCGCCTTCATGGTCAGCGCCTGGATCGAGTCGCGGATCACCGCCGGCTTCAAACCCAGCATCGGCTGGCAGATTCCGGCCTACCTGCTCCTGTCCCTCGGCGAGGTGATGGTGTCGATCACCTCGCTGGAATTCGCCTACACCCAGGCCCCCAAGCGGATGAAGTCCATCATCATGTCCTTCTACCTGCTGGCTATTTCCGCCGGCAACCTCATCACCGCCCTCGTCCACCACTTCATCGCCAACGTGGACGGTACCTCCAAATTGCCCGGCGCGACGTTCTACCTCTTCTTTGTGGGCTTGTGCCTGCTGACCTCGGTGGTCTTTGCCTTCGTGGCCCGGGGCTACGTCGAGCAGACCCACCTGCAGGACGAGACGCCCGAACCTGCCGCCGCCTGATTCCAACCCCCTCCGCCATGGCCACCCGTCTCCCCATCACCAAGACCCCCAAGGTTTACATCGGGGGTGCATTCATCCGTTCCGAGAGTGCCCGGACGTTTCCATTGAAGGACGCCACGGGAAAATTTTTCGCCAATATCCCGCAGTGCACCCGCAAGGACCTGCGCAACGCCATCGAGGCGGCGGCCAAGGCCGGCCCCGGCTGGGCCCGGCGCACCCCCTACAACCGCGGCCAGATCATCTACCGGCTCGGCGAGATGCTCGAGGCGCGCCAGGCCGACATGGCCGAGGCCCTCGCCGTCGGCGGCGCCAGCAAATCCGCCGCGACGAAGGAAATCACCGCCACCGTCGACCGGCTGATCTACTACGCCGGTTGGGCGGACAAATACGAGCAGGTGCTCGGCAACGTGAACCCGGTCGCCTCGCCGCACTTCAACTTCACCGTCACCGAGCCGATGGGCATCGTGGGTCTGCTCGCCCCCGACGAGGCACCGTTGCTCGCACTCATCTCGCTGATCGCGCCCGCCATCACCAGCGGCAACACGGTCGTCGCGCTGGCCTCTTCCACCCGACCGTATCCCGCCATCGTGCTGGGCGAGATGCTGGCCACGAGCGACCTCCCCGGGGGGGTGGTCAACCTGCTCACCGGGTTGCGCAAGGAGATCGTCCCCACGATGGCAACCCACACGCATCTGCGCGCCATCGGCGGCGTGGCCAGTGCCGACGAACGCAAGGCCCTCAAGCTCGGCGCCGCCGACAGCGTCAAACGGGTGAAGCTGCACAAGACGGAGGAGCCGGTGGACTGGTTTTCCGCCAAGGCGCAGAGTCTTTACGAGGTGCGCGACCATCTCGAATTCAAGACCACCTGGCACCCCATCGGGGCTTGAACATGATCCCGGGATCCGACGCCCAGCGCAGCAAAACCCACCTGTTGATCTTTTGGATGATCTGGGGCTCAATTTTGG
The DNA here is from genome assembly GCA_031390295.1 of Oleiharenicola sp. Taxonomy (GTDB): domain Bacteria; phylum Verrucomicrobiota; class Verrucomicrobiia; order Opitutales; family Opitutaceae; genus Lacunisphaera. Next base: position 1,327 of record JANMTJ010000231.1, on the reverse strand, counting down.
CCGGGCTGGTGGTGATCTATGCGGTCCTCGGGCAGGGGCCGGTGAAGCCGGTCGTGGCGGCAGATCTCCCCGTGAACCTGGCGGGCATCGTGCCCTTGTTCGTGAGCATTGTCATCCGCTGGCTGGTTCTGCCGCGTTGCCAGGGTTTCAGTCGCGTGCTCCCGATCTATATCGTCGGGCTCGCGCTGGCCGAGGCGTGCGGCCTGCTGGGTATTTTCCTCGGCGGGCCGTATCGGGAGAGCCTGTTTGTGCTCGGCGTGCTGGGCGTCACGTCGTATGTGCCCTTGTTCGTGAAACGGCTGCTCGAGCCCAAGGGTTCGGGTTTCATCCCGAACAACTGACGTTTCCCTTGCGGAAACGTCATCCTGAACCCGCAACGCGGGAGAAGGATCCAAGAATAGGCAGCTGCAGACACCCACTTGGATCCTTCGCTCTGCTCAGGATGACGGGATGAGGGTTTTGCTTCGGACCGGTCGTTGGAAGTGAGCTCCGGTTCAGCCACTGAGCTTTCCGGTCTCGGCGAGACGCTCGAGGAAGATCCAGGAGCGTTTGGCCCGGACTTCCGGGCTCTTGGCCTGCTCGATATAGCGGACCACCTGCCGGCGGATGGCCACGCTGTGGAGGAGCCAGCGCTCCTGCAGATGGGGCCGGGCCTGGAAGGCCTTGCGCATCTCGTCGGGCAGATCGGGCTCGCGGGAGGCGGTGTCAGGCTCGAGGGTGAAAGTGATCGTGTCCCCGGCCTCGACGCCGGCCGCGCGGAGCAGCTCGACCTTGATCGCCAGCTTGTACTGGCCGCGCTTGCCCGGCAGGAGGGTGACGCGGTCGAGGTCGTCGTTGAAACGGAGCAGGGCGTTGAGGCCATGACCGCCACCCTTGATCTCCGCCGGCGGGAGCGAGAGCGGGACGAGGGCCCGCTTGGGCAGGTCGACCCAGCGGACCATAGCGACGCGATAGAGCTTCGCGCGAAAGCTACGCATGGTCGCGCCGGCGCAGGAAGCGGGAGATCTCGCGGGCCGTGGGCATGGACTCGGCGGTGCCGTGCTGGGTGACGGCGAGAGCCGCCACCGCGTTGGCGAAATGGGCGGCCTCGAAGACATTCTTCTTGAATTTCACGAGGCCGGCGGCGAATCCGCCGACGAAGGCATCGCCCGCGCCGGTGGTGTCCACGGCATCCACCTCGTGCGACTGCACGCGGGCATAGACATCGGGTTGGGAGATGAAGCAGCCGCGCGAACCCAGGGTGACAATGACAATGGGCACGTTGAAGGTGCGACAGAGGGAGTGCAGGCGGTCGGGCGCCAGGCGGTGCAGGGCCTCGACGGTGAAA
>JANMTJ010000176.1:0-1983 GCA_031390295.1 Oleiharenicola sp. | reverse complement strand
GAAAATCTGGGCCGACACCCCGGCCGAGGAGAGCCGCGCCGTGCAGCTCAACCTCGTGCTGCATCTCGGCCGCAATTCCTCCGCGGCGGACGCGCTCCGCCAGTTCCAGCACACGCTCAACTTCGCCCGCCGTTACCCCTGCCGCGTCGTCGTGCTCTGTCCCGATTACGAGGAGAGTTCGCCCCCGGAAATGCGGGCCAAGATCTACGGCGAGTGTTTTTTCGGGAAGGCCAAGAACGACACCCGTTGTGTCGAGTTTGTCATCCTCCACTACACCATGTCGGCCCGGCAGCATCTCGAGAACCAGGTCTCGGTCTGCCTGTCCACCGACCTGCCGCTCTATTACTGGGCGCACGCCTTCGCGGAGACCCGGCGTCTCGCCGAATACGGTTACCTGCTCACCCGTTCCCAGCGGGTGCTGTTCGACAGTGCCATCGTTCCCCCGGACACGTTCACCTACCCTTGGCCCAACCTCTCGGCGGTGCGCGACCTGGCCTACACCCGGACGCTGCCCTTGCGGCAGAACCTCGGCCAGTTTCTCAGCCGCTATACGCCGGCCCAGATCACCGGCGGCCTGCAAACGATCACCCTCCGGCACCAGGCCTCCTACGCTGCCGAGGCCGGTTGCCTGCTGGGCTGGGTCCGAAAGGGCCTGGCGCGCGGCGGCAGCGACCTCGCCACCGTTGGGTTCACCGTGAAGCCAGAGCAATGCCAGGGCTGCTTTGAGCTTTCTTTTGGCTATTCCGACCCGAAGAAGATTTTTCGCTGGGAGGCCGACCTGGCGAAGAACCACGCGCAATTCACCGGCGATCTCGGTAGCGGCCGCACGTCATTGACCGTCGGCGCACAACTGCTCGCCCCGGAGATGGCGCTGGCCGAGGCGATGTTTTTCTAAGGAGCGGTCAGCACCCGATCACGCGCAGGCCGTTCAGCGCGGTTTCGATGCGGTCAAATACCGGCAGACCGGCCATGCCAAGCACCTCGCGATATTCTGCGTAGGCCGGACCCGCATCGACTGCGATGCCAATGGGTTTGCCGTGGAGCTTGCCCAGGTGGAGGAGTACGGCGGCCAGTTTTTCGGCGCCAGCCGCCGACGTATCGAGCCTGCGGGTGAAGGGAACCAGTCCGATCACCAGCACGGCAGCATCCTTGAGCAGAATGTCCGCGGCATCGAGGAAGACGGCTTCGTTCGCCATGGGGGTCAGGTCGAGGGGCAGGCGCGGCGTGACCAGCCCGGCGAGTTCGTGCTGCGCGAGCATGGCGTTGAGTGAAGTCCGGGCGGATTCAGTGAGTTGGGCAGCGGGCAGGTCGGGTCCGAAGAGGTCGCTACCGTTCACACTCTCAAAGCCGGCATTGGTCAGCAGGGCCACGGGTCCGCCATTGATCTGCGGATGAACACTCAACCAGCCGAGCGCGGCGTCGAAATCGGAAATCGTGTCGGCAAACCGGGCGCCAGCGCGTTCGAGCAGGCCGCGTTCCAGGGTGAGATTGCCGGCCATGGCACCGGTATGGCTGGCGGCTGCGGCCTGGCCGGCGTCGGTGCGGCCCGCGCGATGCAGGAGCACATGGCGCCCTTGCGCCCGCAGTTGGTGGATCGCCTGGGCGGCCGGCAGCAGCTGGCCGGGACCAAAACCCTCGATGTAGGCCGCGATCGGTCCGTGCGCCGGCTCAGCGGCCAGCGCGGTGAGCACGTCGCTCAACGCGACGTCCAGCTGGTTGCCGAGGGCCAGGCCGAACCCGAAGCGCAGGTTGGGCCCGCGGGAACGCCGGCTGAGGAGGAATGCCCCGCTCTGGCCGAGCAGGGTGAGTTCGCCGCCGGATGGATCGGGGGCCGGGAGTTTTCCCACCGGGATGAACGAGGTATCAAGCCGGCGACCCGGCACCCAATGGCCCAGAAAGTTTGGGCCGAGCACCGCCGGAGTCCAGCGACCAGCCGCCCGGGCCACACACAAGGCCCGGGTCAACTGCTGGCTGTATCCGACG
>JANMTJ010000638.1:0-3096 GCA_031390295.1 Oleiharenicola sp. | reverse complement strand
CCGCACGCCGGCGGGGTCGGGCTCTGCGAGTATGTGCAGCACGAGTCCATCTTCGACTACATCTGCGTCAGCGGCTCCCTGGAGCGCCGGACGACGGAGTTTGTGGACCACCTGCACGAACACTTCCTTGACCCCTGCGTGGTGCAGGGTGGACGCTACCGGGCTCCGCTCGCCGCCGGCACCAGCATCACCATGAAACCCGCCTCGCTCGCCGCGCACACCTACCCGCAGGGCGCGGTCTGGCAGAAAATCCTCTCCTCAAAATGAAAATCATCCGCTATCTCGACCGCACCGGACTGATCCACTACGGCAGTGAGCAACCCGACGGTTCCGCCCTGCGCATCGACGGCGATGTCTTCGGCCGGCACCACGTGACCGCCGACCGCGCGCACGTGGCCAAGCTCCTCGCGCCCATCGCGCCGACCCAGATCCTCTGCATCGGCCTCAACTACCGGCAGCACGCCGAGGAAACCAAGGCGAAGATCCCCGAGCGCCCGATCCTCTTCGTCAAGGGGATCAACGCCCTGCAGCACCCGGGCGACCCGATCCTCATCCCGCAGCACCTGCGCAGCGACGAGGTGGACTACGAATGCGAGCTCGCCGTCGTCATCGGCAAATCCTGCAAGAACGTCACCCGCGCCCAGGCGCTCAGTTACGTGCTGGGCTACACCTGCGCCAACGACGTCTCGGCCCGCGACCACCAGATCAAGCTTGGTGGCGGCCAGTGGTGCCGCGGCAAGTTCTTCGACACCTTCGCACCGCTCGGCCCCCGCCTGGTGACCACGGACGAGATTCCCAACCCCAACACGCTCGCCCTCTCGACCACTATCAACGGCCAGCGTGTGCAAAGCTCGAACACGGCGGACATGATCTTCGATGTCCCGGCCATCATCGAATACCTGAGCGGCAGCACGACCCTCGTGCCCGGCACCGTGATCCTCACCGGCACCCCGCAGGGCGTCGGCATGGCGGTCAAGCCGTCGCCCCGCTGGCTGCGGCCGGGCGACTCCGTGACCATCGAGATCGAGAAAATCGGCGCCCTGACGAACCCCGTGGCCTTGGAGACGGTCTAGTCTAACCCTTCGACTGCCGCGCCTTTGCCCTGCAAGCCCCTCCCTGTGCACTGTCCTCTGAATCATCACCCCATGAAAAAACTCCTCCCCCTCCTGTGCCTCGCGGTGGCCCCGCTCACCTTCGCCGCCGGTGAAAAGATCGCCGTCATCCCCAAGGGGACGACGCACAGCTTCTGGAAATCCGTCGAGGCCGGCGCCCGGCAGGCCGGCGCCGAGTTTGGCGTCGAGATCCTGTGGAAAGGCCCGCTGAAGGAGGACGACCGCGCCCAGCAGATCGGCGTCGTCCAGCAGTTCGTTTCCTCCGGCGTCAGCGCCATCGTGCTCGCCCCGCTCGATGACACCGCGCTCCGTACGCCGGTGAAGAGCGCCGCCGAGCACAACATCCCGGTCGTCATCTTCGACTCGGCGCTCAAGGGCGAGGTCGGCAAGGACTTCCTCAGCTATGTCGCCACGAACAATCACCGCGGCGGCGAGATCGGCGGCGAAGAGCTGGCCCGTCTGCTGGGCGGCAAGGGCAAGGTCGTCCTCCTCCGCTACAGCGAGGGGTCGGCCAGCACCATGGAGCGCGAGGCCGGCTTCCTCGCCGTGATGAAAAAACATCCCGGCATCGTCATCACCGTGGACAACCGCTACGGCGGCGCGACGGTCAGCTCCGCGCAGGACGCCTCGATGAATCTCATCGACAAGGTCCGCGAGGCCGACGGCATCTTCTGTCCCAACGAATCGTCCACGCAGGGCATGCTGCTCGCGCTGCGCCAGACCGGCCTGGCCGGCCAGAAGAAGTTCGTCGGGTTCGACACCTCCCCCTTCCTGCTGGCGGCGCTCAACAAGGGTGACGTCCAGGGTCTGGTCGCCCAGAATCCCACCCGCATGGGGTATCTCGGCGTCGCCACCGCGGTGAAGCACCTGCGCGGGGAGAAAGTCGAGCAGGTCATCGACACCGGCTGCGTGCTCGTGACGAAGGACAACCGCCACACGCCTGCGGTGGAAGCCGTGGTGGGGAAGTAACCCTGTGTCCGGGCCCCGCCTCCAGCTCACTGGCATCCACAAGCGCTTCGGCGCGACGGTCGCGCTCGACGGCGTCAGTCTCGATGTTGCGCCGGGCGAGGTGCTCGCGCTCGTCGGCGAGAACGGCGCGGGCAAGAGCACCCTGATGAAAATCCTTTCCGGCGCGCTCGAGGCGGATGCCGGCACCATGACGCTGGAGGGCTCGGTCTATGCGCCGGCCAATCCGCTGCACGCCCGCCGGGCCGGGGTGGTGATGGTCAACCAGGAGCTCGCGATCGCGCCGCACCTCAGTGTGACCGAGAACATCGTGTTGGGGGCCGAGCCCGGCCGCGCGGGTCTGGTCCGCCATGGTGAATCGCGCCGCATCGCGGGCGAGGCGCTCGCGCAATTGGGCCGGCCGGACATTCCGCTCGACGTGCCCGCCGGGCAGCTGAGCGTGGCCGAGCAGCAGTTGATCGAGATCGCCCGGGCGCTGGCGCTTGGTTGCCGCGTCCTCGTGCTCGACGAGCCGACCAGCAGCCTGACCCAGGCCGACACCGAGAAGCTTTTTGCCCTCGTCCGCCGCCTCCGCGCGCAGGGCCAGTCGGTCATCTACATCTCGCATTTTCTCGAGGAGGTGCAGGCCCTGTCCGACCGCTACACCGTCCTGCGTGACGGCCGGAGCGTCGCGACCGGCCGCACCGCCGACACAACCATCGACCGGATCGCCGAACTGATGGTCGGCCGGCAGGTCGACGAGCTCTACACCCGCTCCGTCCGGCAACCGGGCGAGGTGGCGCTGGAGGTGCGCGAACTGGCCGGCCCGTTCAAGCCGGTTTCCGCCTCGCTCCAGCTGCGGCGCGGCGAGGTACTCGGGCTCGCCGGCCTGGTGGGTGCGGGCCGCAGCGAGTTGCTGCGCGCGATCTTTGCGCTGGATGAAGTGCGCTCCGGATCGGTGCGCGTGGGCGTCCATGCGGGCCCGGCGTCGCCGCTGCTGCGTTGGCGGCAGGGACTCGGCCTGCTGAGCGAGGACCGC
>JANMTJ010000637.1:0-2615 GCA_031390295.1 Oleiharenicola sp. | reverse complement strand
TGGTGGTGGTTCGGGGAGGATCGCTCGCCCGACAACGACCCGGCCCTCCGCAGCGTGGCCTGCTATTCCTCCACGGATTTGATGAATTGGAAATTCCGCGGCCAGGTGTTGCGCCTCGCCGATCCCGAAAACTTCGGTCCTGAATGGACTCTTGAGCGCCCGAAAAATTTCCCCTGCGCGACAACGGGGAAGTTCGTGATGTATTTCCACCTCGACAGCCGGCTGCCGGGCCACGCGTCCCGCTACAGCATCGCGCGGGTGGGCGTCGCTGTGGCCGACACAATCGACGGCGACTACCGCTACGTGCGCAGTTTCCGGCCGTTCGGAAAAGAGAGTCGTGATATCGGCCAGTTCCTCGACGACGACGGCCAAGCGTACCTGATTTATGAAAGCCGACCGACCAAGGGCTTCTACATTGCCCGGCTGACTGGCGACCGGCTCGACGTGCAGGACGAAGTCGCCTTTATTCCCTCGCCCATCGAGGGTGGCGCCATCGTGCGTCACGAAGGGCTGTATTACTGCATCGGCTCGCATCTGACCGGCTGGTGGCCCAATGCCAACAAATACCTGACCGCCCCGCGGCTCGAGGGCCCGTGGTCGGAGCCGCGGGATTTCGCCCCGCCCGAATCGCACACCTACGGCTCGCAATCCACCAACCTGCTCAAGATCGCCGGCACGAAGCAGACCACCGTCCTCTACCTCGGCGACATGTGGCGCCCCTACGAGCTGTCCGACAGCCGCTACCTCTGGTACCCGCTCGAGATCGGCGGCGGCCAATTACAGATGAAACCGAAGGGCTGGATGCCCGGCCCCTGGCGCATCGACGTTGAGACCGGCGAGGTCACTTACGCATGAACCCGAACTCAGCAGTTAAGTCTGGTCACAGAGATCACGGAGTTGATCACAGAGACCACAGAGACATGTGGGCATCACACTTGCAACGCGCCCACTCAGCAGATGGACCTACCAATCCAATCAGCGAGCGTTCTGATCTCTGTGATCCTCCAGTTTGCCTCTGCGCCCTCTGTGTCCCAATGCATTTTATAGAATGAAAGCCCCCCGTCCCATGCTGGGCCTCTGGTTCGGCAACTTCTTCGAACCCTTTTACAGTGACCGCGAGGCCGTGCGCCGCGGCATCGCCGAGGTGGCCGGCCTGGGCTTCACCAGCCTCAACCTCGACTCGAAGCCATGGGAGGACTTCTTCGCGCGCTACCGCGGCGAGCCGGCCAGTCAATATGTCGGCATGCAGGAGTTCATGATGGCCGAGGCGCAGGCGCACGGCCTCGATTGGACCCACCTCGCGCTCTACCTTTGCGGCGACAACCTCTACCCGACGATCCGCGATGTCCCGCCCGTGCGCGGCGAGGAGAGCATTTTGCCCGACGGCCGGCCGATGGGCACCTACAAATACTGGTCGGCCAAGGCGCAGCAAACGATGGTGGACCACGTCTTGGGCCTCCTGAAGCTCTACGGCGCCGGCATGCACCGCCGGCCCGACGGACGCATCGTCATGCAGACGATGTTCGACCCGATCCCGAAGCCGAGCTTCGATGCCGAGGGGAAAACGAAATACCTCACGTGGCTCGCTGCGCGTTACGGTCATGACATCGCCAGGCTGAACGTCCGCTATGGACTGGCCGCGCGTTCCTTCGCCGAGCTTGCGCCGGCGCAATACTGGTTGCGCCCCGAGGAACTCGACTGGGTCGGCTGTGCGATTCCCGGCGAGACCGACTTCGCTCTCCGCACGCCGGATTTCCACCGCTGGATCGACAACCAGACCTGGCTCGCCGGGGTGATGGAGGACTATTTCGCCGCGATGAAGGCCCGCTGGCGCGAGGTTGCACCGCAGCTCTATGCCGAGCCTGTGCTGCACCAGTGGGGCTACTTCTTCAATCCACCCGAGCAGCCCAACTGGCCCACGGCCAAACGCGCCCTCGATGTCTGGCGGGTTGCGCCACACGTCGACGGCGTGCTCTACATCACCTCGCCGCTTAACGCGGAGAACCTGCCTGACGCGATGGCCATGAGCGTCGAGGGCGCGATCTTGCGGAGCGCCAACGGGCACCGTCCCTTCACCGGCGGGCTCTACCTCGGCCGGCACGTCAACGGCGACATCTACCGCGCCGTCCCGCCCGCCGAAGCCATCGGCACGCTTGTCGCCGCCGGCGCCGTGAACCTGCATGCCTATGGCTACAGCGGTCTCGACGACGGCGGTGTGCTCTTCCGCATGGACGAGGTGTTCAAGGACTCCCTCCGCGTCGGCAACCGCTGGGCACAGGAAGTCATGCCGCTGCTCGACCAGCCGCGCGCCAAGGAAGTGGCGATCCTCTTTCCGCGCGAGATGAGCCTCTATGAACCGCTGCCGCTCGATGCCGGCGGCCGCCACCGCATGGATCTGCTCGGCTGGTATCAGCAGTTCACCGATCTTGGCTGGCACGTGGACATCCTGCATCCGGACCAGGTCGCAGCCGGTGCCCTCGGCGACTACCGCCATCTCGTCGTGCCAACCAATTCGCTCTACGACCTCGGGGACAATACCGCGCTGGAATCGGCCGTGCGCGCTTGGATCGAAGCGGGCGGCACGCTCCTCCACGGACCGCACTGCGAACTCGCCC
>JANMTJ010000165.1:0-3296 GCA_031390295.1 Oleiharenicola sp. | reverse complement strand
GGCTGGGCGGACGGGGCGAAGGCCGTCGCGTCCAGACCGGCCTTGGCGAGGGCCTTGAGGAGCTTGGTGACCTCGTTGGCCTCGAAGATCTCGTGCAGGGTGACGCGGCGCGTGGCGATGGGGGCGGTGGAACCGCCGGGGGTGGCGGGCGCCACCTCGGGGTGCACGGTCATGAAACTGGCGCGGGCCTTGTCGTCGACGAGGAACTGGTGGGACTCCTTGTTGCCCTCGCGGATGCGGGCGATGTAGCGCGGGAGTTCGTGCGTGGCCGGGTCCTGCTGGTCGAGGTATTCGGCCAGCGAGGCGCCGTGGCGGGTGATGCCGTGGCCGAGTTTCTCCAGGGCGGCGAGCATCTCGACGATCTGGTCGAGGGCGGAGGGGGTCAGCGGGGGCTGGCCGGCGCCGGCCGGGGCGACGAGAATATCCTCGGCGCCGAGCTCGAGGAGGATGCGGTTGAGCTGCTCGTCGTTGTCGACGTATTGCTCGCGTTTCTTGCGCTTGATCCGGTAGAGGGGCGGCTGGGCGATGTAGACGTAGCCGTGGTCGATGATGCCCTTCATCTGGCGGTAGAGGAAGGTCAGGAGCAGCGTGCGGATGTGGGAGCCGTCCACGTCGGCGTCCGTCATGATGATGATCTTGTGGTAGCGGGTCTTCTCGATCTTGAAGGAGGAATCATCCTCGCCGCTGCCGATGCCGGTGCCGATGGCGGTGATGAGGGTGCGGATTTCCTCGTTGTTGAGCACCTTGTCGAGCTGGGCCTTCTCGGAGTTGATGAGCTTGCCGCGGAGGGGGAGGATGGCCTGGTAGCGGCGGTCGCGGCCCTGCTTGGCGGAGCCGCCGGCGGAGTCGCCCTCGACGATGTAGAGCTCGCAGACGGCCGGATCCTTCTCGGAGCAGTCGGCGAGCTTGCCGGGGAGGCCGCCGCCGGAGAGGGCGCCCTTGCGGATGGTCTCGCGGGCCTTGCGGGCGGCCTCGCGGGCGCGGGCGGCGGTCAGGGCCTTCTCGACGATGCGCTTGGCGACGGGGGTGTTGCTCTCGAAATAGAACATCAGGCCCTCGTAGGCGAGGGAGCCGACGATGCTCTCGACCTCGGGGGAGAGCAGCTTCACCTTGGTCTGCGACTCGAACTTCGGGTCGCTGTGCTTGATCGAGATGACGGCGGCGAGGCCCTCGCGGACGTCGTCACCGGTGATCTGCGGATCCTTTTCCTTGAGGAGGTTGTTGGCCTTGGAGAACTGGTTGATCGCGCGGGTGAGGGCGCTGCGGAAGCCGGAGAGGTGCGTGCCGCCGTCGGGATTGTGAATCGTGTTGGTGTAGCAGAGGACGAGGTCGTTGTAGGTGTCGTTGTACTGCAGGACGATCTCGACGTGGATCTCCATCGGCTTGTCGTCGAGGGTGGTCTTGAGCTCCTTGGCGATGCGGATGGGCACGGCGTGCAGGGCGGTCTTGCCGGTGTTGATCTGTTTCACGAACTCGATGACGCCGTCCCGGTAGAAGAAGGACTCCGGCTTCGGGGTGGCGGGGCGCTCGTCGAGGAAGTTGATGCGGAGGCCGGAGTTCAGGAACGCCAGCTCGCGGAGGCGTTGGGAAATGCGGTCGGCCTGGAAGACGGTGGTCTCGCGGAAGATTTCCGCATCGGGCTTGAAGGTGATGAGCGTGCCGGTGCCGGGGGCCTTGCCGATGACGTGGAGCTGCTTGGTGGTCTTGCCGCGCTCGAAGGTCATGTGGTGGATCTGCCCGCCGCGGGAGACCTCGACCTCGAACCACTCGGAGACGGCATTGACGCACTTGGCGCCGACGCCGTGGGTGCCGCCGGAAAATTTGTAGCCGCCCTGGCCGTACTTGCCGCCGGAGTGGAGCGTGGTGAGCACCAGCTCGACGCCGGGCAGGCCGCTGTCCTTGTTGAGGTCGACGGGAATGCCGCGACCGTCGTCCCGGATGCTGATCGAGCCGTCCACGTGGATGGCGACATCGATCTTGGTGCAATGGCCGGCGAGATGCTCGTCGACGGAGTTGTCCAGCACCTCGGAAACACAGTGGTGCAGGGCCCGCTCGTCGGTGCCGCCGATGTACATGCCGGGCTTCTTGCGGACCGCCTCGAGTCCCTTGAGCTGCCCGAGTTTGTTGGCGTCGTAGGGGTCGGCGCCGGCGTTGGTTTTATCGTGCGTGGAGGCTTCGTTTGAGTCGGGCATTCGGGTCGGAAAGTAAGGCAAAAAATCTCTCGGAGTTCAGTGCGATGGACAACACCTTTCTCTGCAAAAACCCGGGTATTTTCAGGGCGGGAGACGGCATTTTAAATCATTCCCGGCCAAAGCTTAGCAACGGGGCGAATTTCTCCCCAGTGATGTGGCGAAGATCGGCCTGTGGCGTGGTGATTTTCGGGAAATTTCGCAGCGGAAAATCCCCGGATCCACAAGGATGCATTGACCGGAGTCGGAGGCCCAGCACAGTGGCCCCAATATGGCCGCTTTCAGCATCGAAAAACTGCTCGTGCTTCAGGAACGCGACAGCAAGCGACTGGGCCTCGAGCTGCAATTGAAGAGCGTGCCGCGCGAGATTGCCGCCGTGGAAGCCCGGATTGCCACCGAGAAGGCCGCCATCGAGACGGCCAAGGCCGAGTGGCACGGGCTGGAGTCGAAAAAGAAGCTGCTGGAGATCGAAATCAAGAGCGCGGAGGAGAAGGTCGCCAAATACCGGACCCAGCAGGTGCAGGTGCGCAAAAACGACGAATACCAGGCGCTGACCCACGAGATCGAGACCACGCAGGCCGGGATCGGCACCCTCGAGGAGCAGGAGATCGGGGTGATGCTCACGATCGACGAGGCCAAGAAGCGCTTTGCCGCCGCTGAGGCCGAGCTGAAGAAGAATATCTCCGGGCATGAGACCCGCATCCGCACCCTGCACGAGCGCGAGGGGCAGATGCAGGCCGAATTGAAGGCCGCCCAAGAGGCGGTGGCCTCGGCCCGGCCGGACGTGCCTGAGCCCCAATTGAGGCTTTATGACCGCATTGCCGTCAAACCGGGCCATCCGGTCTGTGTGACCGTAAACGGCGGGAAATGCGGCGGTTGCCACCTGAAGGTGCCCACCCACATCGAGGTCATGGCCAAGTCCGGGCCGGAAATTGCCACTTGCGACCAGTGTGGCCGGGTGGTCTACTGGCAATCCTAGTTTCGGAGCCAGATCTTCGCTCCGGGTTCATTGAACATGGAGAGGAAAGTCCGGACACCACAGGGCAGGATTCCCCGCGAAAGAGGGGGCGTGGCGCGTCAAGGCGTCGCGACGGATAGTGTCACAGA
>JANMTJ010000136.1:0-1636 GCA_031390295.1 Oleiharenicola sp. | reverse complement strand
GTGCCGCGCCACCCCGATCACGCGGTAATCCTTTCCCTTGTAGTGGCGGTAGAGCCCGGGTGTCGGGTCGGTCGGCAACGGCGGCAGGTCGCTCATGCCGCGAGTAGAACAACCATGCGCTGGGTTGCAAACTCCCGCTTGCGGGCTTTGCTCAGTATCCCTCACTTTCCTGACCTTTCCGCCACCCGATGCCCACCGCTCCCATTCCTGTCACCGTCCTCACCGGCTTCCTCGGCGCCGGCAAAACCACCCTGCTCAACCGCATCCTGACGGAGCAGCACGGCCGGAAGATCGCCGTCATCGAGAACGAGTTCGGCGAGGTCGGCGTGGACAACCAGCTCGTCATCCAGAGCGACGAGGAGATCTTCGAGATGAACAACGGCTGCATCTGCTGCACCGTGCGCGGCGACCTCCTCCGCATCCTCGGCCGGCTGATGAAGCGCAAGGACCGGCTCGACGCCATTCTCATCGAGACCACCGGCCTGGCCAACCCCGCCCCCGTCGCCCAGACCTTCTTCACCGACCCGGAGATGAAGGAGCAGTTTGCCCTCGACGCGATCGTCACCATCGTCGACGCCAAGCACATCCACCTCCACCTGCACGACTCGCCCGAGGCCCAGAAGCAGGTCGCCTTCGCCGACGTCATCCTCCTCAACAAGACCGACCTCGTCTCCCCCGCCGACCTCGACGCGCTGGAGAAACGCATCCGCGCGATCAACGCCGTCGCGAAGATCCACCGGACGCAGAACGCCGACCTGCCCATCGCCCAGGTGCTCAATGTCGGCGGCTTCAACCTCGACCGCGCCGTCGAGGTGGATCCGCAGTTCCTCGAGATGGAGTATCCCTTCGAATGGGCCGGGGCCTACGAACTCGCCGCCGGCGACTACGAACTCGCCATCGGCCACAGCCACGACGGCCACGATCATCACCATGATCACGATCATGAGTGCGGCGAGGACTGCGGCCACGATCACAACGAGCTCGATGTCGTCGTCATGCCTTTGAAACCATTCGCCAAAGGGGATTTCTCGTCACCGGAAGCCCTGGCCTCCATAGCTTCAGCGACGGAGGCCACCGTCCTCACCTTCTCCGACTGGGAGAAGGTCACGCAACCCGGGGAGACCATCACGGCCGGTCCCCAGCTCCACCGCTTGAAGCTCAAGGACGAGCACGGCCGCTTCAAGGTCAGCATTCCCGCCGCCGGCCGCTACCTCCTCTTTACCGGGCATGATGTCCCCACGCACCTGCATGGTCCGGACGGTGGCGTCATCCGCTACGGTTGGGACAAGACTTTCCGCCACGAGCACTCGCACGATGAGGAAGTTTCGTCCGTGGGCCTCAGCGTGTCCGGCGAACTCGACAGCAAGAAGCTCAACGACTGGATTTCCAAGCTGCTCGCCGAAAAAGGCGGCGACATCTTCCGCATGAAGGGCGTGTTGGTCGTGAAGGGCACGAACAAGCGCCTCGTCTTCCAGGGCGTGCACATGCTCTTCGACGCGAAGTTTGACCGCGAATGGAAGGGCGACGAGAACCGCACCAACACGCTGGTTTTCATCGGCAAGAACCTCGACCGCGCGGCCCTCACCGAGGGGTTCAAGGCGTGTATGGCCAGTTAATCTTTCACTTTCGTCGTTCT
>JANMTJ010000635.1:0-1710 GCA_031390295.1 Oleiharenicola sp. | reverse complement strand
AACCCCAACATGCGGCTGGTCGACATCGAGGCCATATCGACCATCGCCCATGCCGCCGGCGCGCTGGTGGTGGCCGAGTGCACCACCACGTCGGCGCCGAGCGTGATCGGACGCTGCAGGTAGGGGCTGCAATAAGTGTTGTCGACCACCACCAACGCGCCGGCCTGGTGGGCAATGGCGGCGATGGCATCGATGTCGACCAGCCGCATGTTGGGGTTGGCCGGGGTCTCGAAGTACACCACCTTGGTCTTCGGCCCCAGCGCCGCGCGCAGCGCTTCGGGGTTGGTCATGTCGACATGCCGCACCGTGACGCCGAAGCGGCTGATGCCATGGCTGAGGAAAGAAAACGTACAGCCGTACAGCGTGGTGTCGGCCAGGATCTCGTCGCCTGCATTGAGCAGTGTCCACAGCGTGGCCGTGATCGCTCCCATGCCCGAGGCGAAGGCAACGCCGGCCCCGGCTTGCTCCAGCGTGGCGATGCGCTGCTCGAGCAAGTCCAGCGTCGGGTTGGAAATGCGGCTGTAGATGTAGCCCTTGGCCTCGCCGCTGAAACACATCGCGCCAAATTCGGCGCTGGGAAACGCAAACGTGGCCGATACGTGAATCGGTGGCACCAGCGCGCCCTGGTTGGCCGCCGGGTCGTAGGCGTGGTGAATCGCGCGGGTGGCAAAGCCGGTAGTTTCGCGGGTCTTCATGATCGGGCTCGACAGGGTGGCGACTGAGCTTCCACTGTAAGCAGTGGATCGCGAAATGGGCTTGCATTCATACCTGCAAACATCAGAATCAAAGGCATGGATCGACGATAGGGAGTCCATTTGTGGAACAGATTGCCCCGAACAAGCTTGACCGGATAGACCGTCGGCTGCTCGAGGAAGTGCAGCGCGACGCCCGCCTGACCACTGCCGAACTCGCCGCGCGGGTGTCGCTCAGCCCGTCTCCCTGCTGGCGGCGCATCAAGCGCCTGGAGCAGGCCGGGCTGATCCGTGGCTATCACGCCCAGCTCGACGCCGACCGGCTGGGCTGGGGCGTGACCGCGTTCGTGCTGGTGTTGATGGAGAACCACAGCGCCGAGCTCGGCGCGCAGTTCGAGGCGACGGTGCAGGGCATCCCGGAGGTCGTGACCTGCCACAACGTTTCGGGGCAGTACGACTTCTTGTTGCAGGTGGTGGCGCGTGACCTCAAGAGCTTCGGCGAATTTGCCCGCAGCGCCATCCGCACCTTGCCCGGCGTGAAGGAGATGAACTCGAGCTTCTCGTTGCGCGAGGTCAAGGGCGGGTTTGCACTGCCGCTGCCCAGTGGCTGAGCGCGTCTGCCGCTTGGGTTAGCGTGTCGAGCTTGTCCGTCGCTGACTGGAACCCGCGCGATGCCAACTGAAGACGCTTTTCAAGACCTTCCCGCGCTCGTGGCCCGGCATGCGCAGACCCGGCCCGAGGCGTTGGCGTTGCGGCTGGGCAGCGGTCAACTCAGTTACCGCGAACTGCAGGTCCGCATGGACCGCGTCGCCGCGGCGTTGCAGCAGCGCGAGCTGGGGCCCGGTGATGTGGTCGCCATCTGCGCCGCCACGTCGATCGACTATGTGGCCGTATTCCTGGGCGCCTTGCGCGCCGGCCTGGCCGTTGCGCCACTCTCGCCCGGTGCAACCGCGGCGCAACTGATGGACATGGCCCAAGACGCCGACGCGCGCTGCGTCTTCCTGGACGAGGCCACGGC
>JANMTJ010000099.1:0-3516 GCA_031390295.1 Oleiharenicola sp. | reverse complement strand
CCGGCCTTCTTCAGCGCGGCGGTGAGGCGGTTGGCGAACACAATGCCCCCGTTGGCAATGCCGAGAAGCAGGAGCCGGGCGGTGCCGGTGTGGCGGCGGAGAATGGCGGAAGCAACGCGGTCGATCGCGAGGTGGATCGAGGGGGCGTCGTGCTTCGGGGATGTGGCCACGAGCCCAAGGTTGTGGGACGTGCCGCCACACTCGTAAAGCGCAAAGGCGGGCTATGCAGTCCAATACACGAGGAAACCGCTAATTGACGCTAATGAACGCTAATTTAGGAGATAGCGGATCAAAGGTTCGGAGGAATGTGGGAGGGGGCTTTACGCTCCAACCGTTTCGGTATTGTCGGGGCGTAAAGCCCCCTCCCACAACTATTGAAAACCATATCTCACACCGGCGCGATGCAGTCCGGCGCCTCGTAACGGGCATTATTGACCCGGGGATCAACCCGGTGCCCCGTCATTTTATCCGCCGGCAGCGGGCGGCACAATTGGGCGAGGCGGGCCGGCTCGAGCGGTTCATCCCCCAGCCACGCCGGGCCGCTATTGGGGCCAAGGATGACAGGCATACGGTCGTGGATGGCGGCCAGGAGGGGATTGGGCGTGGTCGTCACGATGCAGAAGGCGGCCGGGGTCCCGGCGCTCTCCGGCTCCCACAGCCCGGCGAAGAAAAACGGCTGACGGTCCTTCAGCGTGAAATAATGCGGCAGGCGGGCGGCGCCCTGTTTTTCCCATTCGTAGAATCCGTCCGCGGGGATGAGGCAGCGGCGGTGGCGGGCGGCGTCACGGAAGGCGGGTTTGGCGGACAAGGTCTCGGCCCGCGCGTTGCCGATCAGCAAAGGCCGGTCGGCGTCGGTCCGGGCGGGCAGGGTGAAGCCAAAGTGCATCAGCTCTAGCACGGCCTTGGTCTGGCGGCGCCGGATGACCGGCATGCGGGTGGTCAGGGTGACGTTGTAGCGCGGCTGCCATTCGATCCCCGCCGCCGCGGCGGCCTCGGCCATGGCCTGGTTCCAAGCATCAATGGCCAGTTGGACGAGCGAGTAGCGCAGGCACATGGCTCACGGCACCGGATGCAGCCAGCGGGCCAGACAGGCCTGGAGCACATCGGAGCGGATGGGCTTGGCCATGAAATCGTCCATGCCGGCCCTGAGGCAGGCGACGCGGTCCTCCGCGCGGGCGTTGGCCGTGAGGGCCACGATGGGCAGCTCCCGCTCGCCCAGCATGAGCCGGGCGCGACGGGTGGTTTCCATGCCGTCGATGCCGGGCAGCTGGCAGTCCATCAGGACGAGGTCCCACTCACCAGCTTGGAGGGCGTTGAGGGCCGATTGACCATCCGGCACCACCTGGCACTGCAGGCCGAGTCGCTGCAACATGAGTGAGATGACGCGCTGGTTGATGAGGTCGTCCTCGACGACGAGGATGCGGGCGTCGAAATGCCGGGGCAGGGTCGTGCTGACGGCGAAGGGCAGGGCGGTGTTGCGTTCCTTGGCCAGCGGCAGGGACAGCGTGAATTCAAAGAGCGAGCCGTGGCCGAGGGTGCTTTCCGCCGCGATCCGTCCACCCATGCCCTGCACCAGTTTCTGGGAGATGGCGAGACCGAGGCCAGAACCGCCATATTTGCGGCTCATCGAGCTGTCGGCCTGCTGGAAGGGTTGGAAGAGATGGGCCCGGGTCGCCTCGGACATGCCGATGCCATTATCCCGCACCCGGACGGTCAGCCCGATCCGCCCTTCAGCTTCGTGGCCCGTCAGCTCCAGCTCGACTGCGCCATGCTCGGAGAACTTCAGGGCGTTGCCGACCAGGTTGAGCAGCACCTGGCGAAAGCGCATGGGGTCGCCCATCACCCGGGTGCGGGCGTCGTCGTTGGTGGTCAGTTTCAGCTCCAGCGACCGGGTCGCGGCGCGGGGCCGCATGAGGGAGAGGATGTCCTCCGCAATCACCGCGGGGCGGAAGGGAATGGACTCGAAATCGAGTTTGCCGCTCTCGATCTTGGAGAAATCGAGGATGTCGTTGAGGATGCGGAGGAGCGAGTCGGCGGAACTGGCGGCGGTCTCGACCTGTTCGCGCTGGGCCGGGGTGAGGCCCGCGGTGTTGAGCAGGTCGAGCATGCCGAGGATGCCGTTCATCGGGGTGCGGATCTCGTGGCTCATCGTCGCGAGGAACTCGCTTTTGGCCTGGTTGGCCGCCTCGGCCCGGTCCTTGGCGGCGCGCAGTTCGGCCTCGGCCTTGCGCCGGTGGGTGACCTCGGCACTGAGGCCGCGGTTGAGCGCATCGGCCTGGCGCTGCTTCTCCTTGAGTTCCTCGGCGAGGGCGGCGGATTCATAGCCCAACCGCAACGAACTGTAGAGGCTGCGGTGATAACTGCGGGCCATGGCGACCAGGAAGGCGGTGTAGAAGATCGCCAGCACCCCCATGATGGTCTGGGCCACCACCCCGGCTTGCAGGGCGCGGATGATCAGGGGGGTCAGGCTGAGGAGTTGGAAGATCCAGCACGCGGGCAAAATGGGTCCGAGGGATCGGGTCGCACCGGCGGTGATGCCCGCGATCACCAGAATGAGCAACGAAAGCTCGAGGTCGCCCATGAGCGGGTAGAAAACCCAGGCGGCGTAGCCCCAGCCGAACCCGGTCAGCACCGCACCGGCGATGAACTGCCTTTCCCAGGTCTTGTGCTTGCCAGGCCTGCCATCGGCCCGCCGGTAGAGAAAAATGGTAACGCTTCGCCAGGTGACCAGCAGAGCCATGAAGGACAGCCACAGCCAGGCTTGGGGATAGTAACGCGATTCCGCCACGACCCAGGCCAAGGCGCTGGAGGCGAGCAACGTGGTGCCCATGCCCGCTGGCAAATCATTGTAGCCCTGCCGTACCAACTCGGCCTCGGCGCGCATGGCGCTGGTGGGCACGGGGGCGGCAGGCGGCGGTTCCATGGGCGCGGAGCGTAGGGAAACTCGCGGGGCCGTGGAAAGCTTTATCCAGTCTCGATTTAGGTGAGCAGGGGATCAGAGCCGCTTTTTTGCAAACGCTCGCCCTGATGAACTCTTCAAATACGACTCAAACGCGGCCGCTCTTTGCCGATCAGCAAAGGCAATGGCCGTCTTGATTTTCCATGTACGAAACTTTGCTGTGTGCGGCACGCCACCGGAGTTATGCTTGCGAAGGCGGGCCTGCAGATCGACGGCAAGACCAACATAATAACGGTCCTCACACGCCAGCGATTGTAGAATATACACGTAGTGAAAGCTGCTCATGGCTGAGGGTGAATCTGCCCGCCTGCGCTTTGCTTCGGCGCGGCAGTCTTCGACAAGCGCAGTGTAAGCAATAACTTAGATAATATGCTAATCTGCGGCTTGCCGAGTCGTAGCCCGGAGGGCGAAGACTGGTGGACCTTACTGGACTCGAACCAGTGACCTTTTCCATGTCAAGGAAACGCTCTAACCAACTGAGCTAAAGGTCCGCAGAGGGGCAGGAGTGAAAGATTCGCCATGGGTGGTGCAAGGAAAATTGAGGATGGGGTGGCGAA
>JANMTJ010000071.1:0-7990 GCA_031390295.1 Oleiharenicola sp. | reverse complement strand
CCTTGGGCCGGCGAGGGGTGAGTGAGGAGTGGAGAGTGAGGGGGCAGATTTTCCGGCCGGCAGGTTCCCGGGTAGAGCGGTTCGTCGGTGTTCTCATGCGGCGCGGTCGCGGCTTGTTGGACGTCGCGCCGGCTGCAGGTGCAGGGATAGATGAAGCCGCCGGCGTGCAACCGGGCGAGGGCCGCACGATAGAGGGGGAGGCGCGCGCTTTGCGATGCCATGGGTCCGGTCCACGCCAAGCCGAGCCAGCGCATGTCCTCGAGCATGGCCGTGACGAACTCCGGGCGGCACCGCGCCGTATCGAGGTCGTCGTTGCGCAGCAGGAGCTCACCGCCCGCTGCCTGCGCCCGCTGCTGTGCCGTCCAGAAGGTCCGGGCGTGGCCGGCGTGGAGCAGCCCGGTGGGTGAGGGGGCCAGCCGGCCGCGGTAAACTGGGGAGGAGACATCAGCCACGGATTACACGGATGGGCACGGATGAGCGGGAAGGCGAACGCAGAAATTTATCCGTGACCATCGGTGCCATCCGTGGCCTAAGATAAAGCCATGCCAAAGTCCCTCTGTGTCTACTGCGCGTCCAGCGACCGCCTTGACCCCAAGTATAGCGCAACCGCGACGCAGGTCGGCCAGGAAATTGCCCGGCGGCAGTGGACGCTGGTGTATGGCGGGGGCAAGACGGGTCTCATGGGCGCGGTGGCGCGCGGGGTGAAGTCCGGTGGCGGCCGCGTGGTGGGGGTGATCCCGGAGTTCATGAAGGAGCGCGAGCTGGAGTTCACCGAGGCCGACGAGCTCATCTCGGTGCTCACGATGCGGGAGCGCAAGATGCTCATGGAGACGCGATCCGACGCCTTCCTTGCCCTCCCCGGCGGCTGGGGCACGCTCGAGGAGCTGATGGAAATCCTCACCCTCGCGCACCTCGAGGTGCTGCGGAAACCCATCGTGCTCCTCAACCAGGACGGCTTCTACGACGACCTGCTGCGGTTCAACGAGAAGATCGTGGCCGGAAAATTCATGCATGCGACGATCCAGGGCAAATTCGCGGTCGCGCACACGGTGGAGGAGATTTTCCCGTTGATCGAGAACTGGAGCCACCAGCCCGGGGATGCCAAGTGGTTCCAGACCCGCT
This sequence comes from Oleiharenicola sp., assembly GCA_031390295.1. Classification (GTDB taxonomy): domain Bacteria; phylum Verrucomicrobiota; class Verrucomicrobiia; order Opitutales; family Opitutaceae; genus Lacunisphaera. The sequence goes on along the minus strand of JANMTJ010000071.1, from coordinate 6,868 downwards.
GACGATGGAGCCGTGGTGCGAGCAGCTGCTGGCGGACCTGCGGGCCTACGCCGCCAGGGTGACCGATCAGGGCGAGGCCGCGATGCTGGTCGAATACGGGCCGTTTATCACCGCGCACGCCGACTGCCTGTGGCGGAGCTGCCGGCCCGGCCACCTGACCGCCTCGGCCTGGGTCGTGGACACGGCGCGGCGGCGCACGCTGCTCACCCACCACCACAAGCTCGGCCGCTGGCTGCAGTTGGGGGGCCACGCGGACGGCAATCCCGACCTGCAGGCGGCGGCCCTGCGCGAGGTCCGGGAGGAATCGGGGCTGACGCGGCTGCGGTTGGTGTCGCCGGAGATCTTCGACGTGGACCGGCACCGGATTCCGGCGCGGGGTGGTGAGCCCGAGCACTTGCACTACGACGTGCGCTACCTGCTCGAGGCCGACCCGGCTGAACCGCTCACCGTGAGCAGTGAATCCAAGGAACTTGCGTGGGTAGAGTTGCAGAAGGTGGCAACGCTGAATCCATCCGAATCGCTGGCGCGGATGGTGCGAAAGACGCGGTGTGGGTAGGGCGAGTCGTCCCGACGAGCCACGGCTCATCCGGAGGATTCGCCCTACCTATACAACGGAATCAAATCCCCGTTCCGCACCCAGCCGGACTGGCCGCCGGGGAAACCGACCTTGGTCCAGCCGAGGAAGGTTTTTTCGGCCACGGCGATCGAGCCGGCGGAAAGCGGCGAGGTCTTCTGCGCCGTGTCGGCTTCGGTGGGGATGCTGCGCAGCATGCTGGCCTTCCAGACAAATACCGCCGCGGGATCCGCCAGCGGGCCGTAAGTGTGGAGACTGAAGGTGGCGGCCCCGGCCAGCAGCATGGCCAGCAATATGGTGGTCAGGGCGGCGGGCTTGCCCCAGCCGCCAATGTGCCGGTAGCCCTGCAGCAGGAGCACGATGAGCGCGGCGGCCAGGAGCAGCGCGGCGCCGATAAGCGCCAGCTGCCATTCACCCGGGGTCGCGAAGCGGGCGAGCTTGTAGCGGCCCTCACCGCGGGCGAGCTCGACGAGTTCCGGCTGGGCGAGGCCGGAGTGTTGCAGGCCGAGTTTCAGGTCCCAGCGGGTGGTGGGGGAGCGGGAGTTCAGCAGGAAGGCGGTCGTCCAATGGGCCGTGGCCTCGGCCCAGCGGTCCTGCTGCGCAAGGGTGAGCCCGAGGTTGTGGCGGGCGGTCCAGTCCGTGGGCACGGCCCTGACGGCCGTTTGCCAGCCGCGCTCCGCGGCGGCGAAGTCGCCGCGTTTGTAGCTATCAGTAGCACTTTCGCCATGTGCCGGGGATGGGACCAATAGGACACATAGGACAAATAGGAACGGCAGCAGGTGTCGGCCGGCGAAAAGGGTGAACGGATTCCAGCCGGGAATTTTCACGGCTTGCAGGGCGTTTTCAGCGCGCGATTGCCAGTCCGACGGCAGGGCGGAGTCGCGGCTATGGAGGGCGCGGTCGGCCTCGGACCACAGCCGGGCCCAGGGCGAAGCGGCGTCCTTTGAGTAGCGATTGACACTGGCATGAAGCAGGGGCGTGCCGGGCGCGGCATGCGGGACTTCCCAGAGCGCGGCGGTGGACCGCTGCCAGGCGCGCAAGGCCTCCGGGTCGGACTTGGACGAGCGGGTTTCACCCAAGGCGGCGACCAACGCGCGGCGGGCCTCTCGGCGGCGGCGCTGGGGATCGAGTTCGCGCGAGCGCAGGGCGGCGAGCACCAGCCAGAGGAGCAGGGGAAAGAGGACGGAGGCTAGCACGCAGATCAGAATCAACGGATGCTGGGTCAGCGGGGCGAAACCGGTGGCGGCCTCCGCGATGGGATCACGGGGAAGATTTTCCGGCGGGACCGGCGCCACGGCGGCCGGCAGAGCAGGCGCAGCCGGGGCGGAGGTGGCGGGGGTGAGGGAAAACTGGACCGGGGCGCCCGAGCCGGCCGGCGGTTGGACGGGGGCAGAAGTGCCTGTGACGGTCACCGTGACCGGCTCGGTGGCAATCGTCTTGTAGGTGCCGGACTTGGGGTCGAAATAACTGAAACGCACGGGCGCGAGGCGGTAGGTGCCGGGCCGGGTCGGCACGAGGACGACGTCCTCGCTCAGGCTGCCCTCGAAGAGCGCCGCGTCCTTCATGGTGCGTTTCGACTTGGGCTGGACGACCTGAAAATCGTTGGAGGCCTCGCGCTGGGGGAGGCCGGCAATATCGGGCCAGTTGCCGGTGCCGGTGAGCTCTAGGGTCCAGGTGATGGGTTCGCCCACGCCGGAGGTGAGGGGCACGACCTTGGAGACGAAGGCGAACTCACCCACGGCGCCGCTGAAGTCGAGCGGGGCGGGCGGCAGGGTCTTGACGGTCAGTTCCAGTGCATTCGACTCAAGCTGCCGCTGCTCGACGTTGGGCTGGGTGAAAAGCCCGAAGCCGGTCGAGCCGACCATCAGGTTCACCATCTGCGTGGCGGGCTTCAGCGTGTAGATGCCGGGCTGCTTCACATAGGCCTGGGTGGCCTGGGTGGAGACGACGCGGCGCTCGCCCCGGAGGAGGACTTCGCCGGGGTCCGGTTTGCTCCAGTCCTCGGCGACCAGGGGTGCGCCCGCCCAGTCGAGATTGCTCCCCAGCGAGTGGAAGTAGCGGCGCACGACCTCGAGCGTGTACGTAACGGGAAAGACCTCGCCGGCCCACACCGAGCTGCGGGGCACGGCCAGCTTGGCCGAGGCGATGTCGTCCACGGAAAGGCCGGAGCTACCCACCGTGGCGTCGCCGACAGTGAAACTGGCCGCCGGCACCTTGATCGCGCCCTTGTCGGTCTTGATCTCAAAGGCGGGGATTGTGAGGCTGGAGCGCCTGGCCGGACGGACGGGGAACACGAAGGAGAAGGTCCGCGACACCTTGAAGTTAACAATGCTGGTCTGGCTGCTCTGCGAGGGGCGGCCGAACTGCAGGCCGTCCACCGAGGGGATGGCCGGGTCGCCGTCGGGTTCGCAGTCCTCGAAGACGAGCGAGAGCTGGCTCACCTGGTTGAAGCCGAGCTGGCCGCCCGGCGGATCCCAGCGCACGGATTGGGCGATGGCGGGGACGATCAAGAGAATGCCGAGGATCAAGGCAAACACACCCCGGCGCGGCGTGCCACCCCTCTTGATAGAGGGGAATATGGCAGAGCCTGTCTTGGAGTCCCCTCTGGAGAGGGGTGCCCGAAGGGCGGGGTGTGTAACGATGAGCATGAAACGTGAGAGCATGAAAATCACCAGTCCTTGGCGGTGGGCTTGGGTTTTTGCTGGGGCTGGCCCTGCATGAGTTGCTGGAGCTTGGCAGGGGAATCCTGGTTACGGACCTGGTCGAGCTTCTGGAGCGGCATCGCGAGCTCGGGATCCAGCTGCTCGGCGGATTTTTTCTCCTGCTGGCCGCCGACCTTCTGGGTGCCGGGCTTGGGCGGCGGCAGCTTCTGGTCCTGTTTTTCTTCCTGCTGGTCCTTCATGTCACCAAAAGCGTCCTGGTTTTGCTTCTGTTGCTGTTCTTCCTGCTGCTTCTGTTCGTCCTGCTTTTGCTGGTCGTTCTTCTTCTGGTCCTGCGGCTGTTGCTGCTGGTCCTTGTTTTCCTCCTGTTTCTTTTGATCCTCGTTTTTCTGTTCCTGCTTCTGCTCGTCCTTTTTCTGCTCCTCGCGCTTGAGCAGCTCCTCGAGATCCGAGCGGAGTTTCGGCCAGTCGGCGGCCCTGGCGTCGAGTTTTTCCCCGAGGTCCACACCCTGCAGGGCGTCGCGGATGACGTTTTCCTGCGGGTGTTGCCGGGCGGTTTTGACGCGCTGGCCGTAGGTGATCGTGGTCGTGGCCAGTTCCGCGCAATCCTTGGCACTGAGACCGGGCTGTTCGGCGAGCCGGGCGACGGTCTTGCTGAGGGGGGCGGCGAGGGTGTCGCTGGGCTGCTCGGCAGCACGAGCAGTAAGCGGTAAGCAGTAAGCAGTAAGCAGGAGAAGGGAGACGACCGTTGCCGCGCCGAGCTTAGGGCTTAGCGCTTTGTGCTTAACGCTGCCGAGCGGCAGGCTCCGCTCCCGCGGGCGGACGGGGAATTCGGCCCAGAAACTCAGGAACAGGAGAAGCAGGCCGGGTCCGAGGAACCACTGGAACCGTTCCATGAGGCGCGCGGTGTTCTTCTCGGCAAACTCACCCTTCTTGCCCGCCTCGACGGTCTTGGCCAGCAGGTCGGGAAGGTCGATCCAGGCGCTGGCGTCGGAGTAGGCGCCGCCGGACACCTGCGCGAGCTCCTGCAGCGTGGCGCTGTTGAGCCGTGACATCACGACGGCGCCGCGCTCGTCCTTCACCAGGCCGCCCGCGGAGTCGGGAATGAAAGAGCCCTGGGTTGTGCCAACCCCAAGGCCGATGACGCGGATGCCCTTCTGTTTGAGCGAATCGGTCAGGCCGTGCCAGTCGTCCACCGTGCTTTCGCCGTCGCTGAGAATGATGAGGTAGCGGTCGGCGGTGGAGGTGCCGAAGGCCTGCATGGAGGTCTCGAGCATGGCCTTGTAGTTGGAGCCGCCCTCGGGGAGGTACTCAGGATTGAGGGCGGGCAGGAATTCCCGCAGCACCTCGTAGTCGGCGCTGAGCGGACTCTGCAGGAAGGCGGTGCCGGCAAACAGCACGAGGCCGACGCGCTCGCCCTTGAGGCCGTCGAGGAGGGACTGGATGAGGAGCTTGCTGCGGTCGAGGCGCGAGGGTTTCACATCCTGGGCGAGCATGGAGCGCGACAGGTCCACCGCGATGATCACCTCCCGTGACTGATCAAAGACCTGCTCCTCAATCACGCCCCACTGCGGGCGGGCGAGGGCGACGATGCACAGCGCGAGGCCGAACCACAGCCAGATGCGCGGGCGCGTCTCGGCGGTGGAGTGCTGGGCGCCGAGGGAGACGTCGAAGGCACCGGCCCAGGCGCGGGCGATCTTGGGCCAGGTCACGGCGGCGCGCACGGTGTGCCGGGCCAGTTCCCAGGAGAACAGGAGCACGAGCGGCACGAGCAGCCAGAGGATGTGCGCGGAGTGGAAGGTCATTTTGTGGGTAGGGCGCCGAGTCCCTTCGGCGCCGCGGGTTGCGGCGCGCCCAGCGGTCGCGCCCTACCCCGGAACGGCATTTGCGGCGGCACGGCGATCAGGGCGCCGAGGAAGAGCAGGACGGCGCCGGGAATCGCAAACCAGTGGAACAGCTCCGTCGTGAGCAGGTAGGACTTGGCCTGGAACTCGATTTTCTGCGACGCATCGATGGCGGCGAAGGCCTTCTCCGCGGTGTCGAGGTCGTAAGCGCGGAAGAATTTGCCGCCGGTGGCGTCCGCTATGCCGCGGAGCTGTCCCTCATCGAGGTCGGAGATGGCGCGGCGGTAGCCGATCTTGTTGCCGTTGTCGTCAAACACCGGCATGGGCACGAGCCCATCCTTGCCGGCGCCGATCGTGTAGACGGGTATGCCGCGGGACTTGGCAATCTCCGTGGACTGCTCGGGAGAAAGGATACCGCGGTTGTTGGCGCCGTCGGTCATGAGCACGACGAAGGCGCCCTTGCGCTTGCTGTCGTCCGTGCGCTTGGCCTGCTCCAGCCGGGTAAGGGCCACGCCGAGGCCGTCGCCGATGGCGGTGCCGTCCTCGATCATGCCGAGCTTGAGGCGTTCGACCTGACGCTCGAGCCAGTCGTGGTCGAAGGTGAGCGGGGCGAGGGTGTAGGCGCGGCCGGAGAACACGACCATGCCGATGCGGTCGGAGGTGCGCTGCTTGATGAACGCCTGGATGATGGGCTTGATGGCCTGTAGGCGGTTGAGACGCTCGCCGTTGAGCTCGAAATCCTCGGCGAGCATCGAGCCGGAAAGGTCGATGGACAGCATCAGGTCATAGCCCTGCTGCTTCACCTCGCGTTTGTCCTCGACGATCTGCGGGCGGGCGAGGGCCGTGATCAGGCCAATGATTCCCGTCACGGCGAAGGCCGCCGGCCAGCGTGAACTGGGGATGAACGAGGGCCGGTGCCACGACGCGGCGAACGGCACGACGAGCACGGGCGCGCCGCGCCGGCCGCGCACCCACATGAGCAGCGGCAGGGCGAGCAAGGCCAGCAACCAGAGCGGATCGTGGAAGGTGTAGTTGGTGAGCGGCATCAGCGGCGGCGGCCGGCGGCCATGCGGGCGTGAAAGAAGCGAACGAGGGCCTCGAGCCGTTCCTGGTCGGTGCGGACGCTGAGGCGGCTCAGCGGGGCGGGGAAGAGCGCGCGGAAGGAGGCGTCGCGTTGGGCGACCCACTCGGCGTGGGCGGCACGCTGGGCGGAGCTGGCGCCGTTGAGGTTCACCAGCCGGCCGGCGACCGGATCGTAGGTGGTGAGCACGCGCTCGAAGGGCAGCTCGCGGTCCCAGGGATCCTCCACCCGGAAACCCATCGTCTGGTAGCGGCGGGTGAGCACGCTCCAGCCCTCGGGTTCGACACGCGGGGGAAAGTCGCCCAGCCAGATCAGAATGCTGTGGCGCGGCGCGGCCTTGGCCAGCAGGCGCCAGGGGATGAAGCTGGGGGAAGTTGAGGGCTGAGAATTGAGAGTTGAGAGATCGGGAGCAGGCTGACCGAGCAAGGTCGCGGCGGCGTGGAGAATCTGGCCGCGGCCGCGGACCGGCTCCTTGAGGGTGTAGCCGGCCTCGGAGGCGTGGAGGAAGCCGACGCGGTCGCGGTTGACGGCGCCGAGCATCATGACGAGGCCGGCGAGCTCGAGCAGGGCCTCGCGCTTGGACTGGGCGCCGGAGCCGAACTGGAGGCTGACGCTGTCCTCGAACAGGAGCAGCAGGGAGACCTCGCGCTCCTCGATGAACTTCTTGCGGTAGGGTTCGCCGAGCCGGGCGGTGACGTTCCAGTCGATG
>JANMTJ010000070.1:0-3329 GCA_031390295.1 Oleiharenicola sp. | reverse complement strand
GACTAGGCAAGCGGGGTGTGCGACCAAGACACCGGAGGTTGGCCACAAAAAACACAAAAACAGTCTGTCCTGTCAGTGACAATGTTCTGCGCGCCTATAGGCGCATTGAGGCCTTCACCGGCGGTCGCCACTTCGTGTTTTTCGTGGCAATAATTCCGGAATGATCGGGGCGATCAAGCAAGCGGTGGGTGAGGGGATGCGGTCAGCGCCTCGGTGACCAGCCGGGTCCGGCTGCGGTAATACAGGGCCATGCCGCCCTGATAAACGAGGCAGACTCCCGCGACCGTGAGGTAGGTGGCGAAAAAGGCCGTGCGCACGAGCGGCAGGATGTCGCCCCGCTCCAGGCCGGATTCCTTCAACACAGCTTCCATGTCGGGCGTGAGATTGGCCATGGCGGTGTCGGCATCGAAGCTGCCCAGCCGGCTCGCGCAATAGGCGAGGATCACGCCGAGCAAAAACAGCTGGGAACGAACGAGCCACTTCATGCCCGCCGGGTCGCGCTGCCGGAGCCGCCGGTTTCCGCTCACCTCCATCCAGCCCGAAATCACGGCCAGCCCGCCGATGAAGGTGCCCAGCAGGTCGCCCAGAACCAGTGTCAGCAATATGCCGAAGCCCGCGATCACGACCACGCTCCAGCCGTTGAAGCGGGAGACGGTCAGGACGCGCTGCAGGGTTTTCTCCGCCGGAGACGGCGCGGGGGTTGTCATGGGGCCGGTTTACTTTGTCGTTTCACTTCCGGCGAGATTCTTTCACCTTGGTTTTTCCGGCCCCTTTCTCCCACCCCGATGCTGACCAAATTGTATGTACTATGCCTGGCCGGCCTGACCGCCGCCGGCCTCGCCTGCGCCGCGCCCACCGCGCCCATACCCCTGCCGGAACATCCCCGACCTGATTTTGAGCGCGTCCAATGGACGAATCTCAACGGCGAATGGCAGTTCCGATTCGACCGGGAGAATGCGGGTGAAGCCGCCGGCTGGGCCGCATCGGCCGCCGTCACTTTCCCCGAACGAATCACCGTGCCGTTTCCCTGGGGCTCGAAATTGTCCGGTCTCGAGAAACGGGCGGATATCGGCTGGTACCGTCGCACGGTAAGGGTGCCCGGGTCCTGGCAGGGCCAGCGGGTATTTCTCGTGATCGGGGCGTGTGACTGGCTCACCCGGGGCTGGATCGACGGCCAGTCCCTCGGCGAGCATCGCGGCGGCTACACGCCATTCGAGTTCGAGCTGACCTCCCAGGTGAAATGGGGTCAGGACCAGCAGGTGGTGTTGCGCGTGGATGACACGCCCCACCCCTTCAAGCTCGAGGGCAAGCAGGGCTACGGCGAGGCCAAGGGCATCTGGCAGACCGTTTACCTCGAGGCCCGGCCCGCGCTGCATGTCAGCACCGTGCATTTCACACCGGACATCGACGCCGGCAAGGTCACGGTCAAGGCACAGTTCAATGACGCCGCCCCCGCGGGAACCGTGCTCCGGCTGCACTTCAAGCATGGCGAATTGCCCGAGGTCGCCCAAGCCGTCGCGACCGGGTCGCGCACCGTGCAGTTTGGCGTGCCCGTCGCCAACCCGCACCTGTGGTCCCTCGACGATCCCTACCTCTACGAAGTCGAGGTCCGGCTGGGTGCGGGCGGCGGCGAGGACCGGGTCGGGACCTATTTCGGCCTGCGCAAGATCAGTGTCGAAAAGCTGCCGGGCACCGACATTCCCTACGTCGCGCTCAACGGCCGGCCGCTCTATCTCCAGATGGCGCTCGACCAGTCGTATCACCCGGACGGGTTTTATACGTTCCCGAGCGACGCCTTCATGCGCGACGAAATCCTGCGCTCGAAACGGATCGGGCTGAACGCGAACCGCATCCACATCAAGGTGGAGGTGCCGCGCAAACTTTACTGGGCCGACAAGCTGGGCCTGCTCATCATGGCGGACGTGCCGAATTTCTGGGGTGATCCGACCCCGGAGGCGCGGCAGGAGAGCGAGTTCGCGCTGCGCGGCATGATTGCCCGGGATTTCAACCATCCGGCGATTTTCAGCTGGGTGGTGTTCAACGAGACGTGGGGCCTCTTCACCAAGCAGGGTGAGTCCAAGACTTACCTGCCGGAGACGCAGGAGTGGGTTGTCTCGATGTACCGCCTCGCCAAGCAGCTCGATCCCACCCGCCTCGTGGAGGACAACTCGCCCTGCAACCGCGATCATACCGAGACCGACCTCAACACCTGGCACGACTACCTGCCCGGCTACATGTGGCGCGAGTATCTCGCGAAAATCACGCGCGACACCTTTCCCGGTTCAACCTGGAACTTCACCGGCGGCCGCGTGCAGGGCAGCCAGCCGATGCTCAACAGCGAGTGCGGCAACGTCTGGGGCTACGAGGGCAGTGCCGGCGACGTGGACTGGAGCTGGGACTATCACATCATGATGAATGAATTCAGGCGGCACCCCCAGGTGGCCGGCTGGCTCTACACCGAGCACCACGACGTCATCAATGAGTGGAACGGTTACTATCGTTTCGACCGCTCGGAGAAGTTCACCGGGATGGACGCGTTCGTGCCGGACATGACGGTCGCCGACTTGCACAGTCCGTTCTACCTCTCGACCGGCAGCGATTTGTGCCGCGAGGTGCAGCCCGACGAGGTCGTGGAGGTGCCGCTGTTTGCCTCCTTCATGACCGGCACGGCACCGGGAAAGAAACTCATCCTCCGCACGCAGCTTTTCGGGTGGAACTCGCTCGGGCAACGCGAGGCTTACGCCCAGGCGACCGAGCCCATCATATTCGAGCCGTGGCTGAACCGCGAACTCCCGCCGCTCAAGGTCAGGATGCCGGCCCGGCCCGCGCTTGCCGTGCTGGCGTTCACCCTGGAGGACGAAGCGGGCACGGTGCTGCACCGCAACTTCACGACCTTCCTGGTGGCGCAGGGACCTGCGCCGCGCGCGGAAACGCTCAAGACAGAGCAGGGGACGGCCCGCGTGCTGCGCTTTGCCCCGAACACGTTCACCGCAGCCGCGTGGTCGCAGAAGCAATGGGAGGTTCTCGACGGCCGGAAGGTCAACGGCGCGGGCCACGGCTTCTTTGAATACCGTCTCCCCTGGCCGGACGGCCTCGATCCGGCGACCGTCGCCGCCGTTTCGTTTGTTTGTGAAGCATCGGCCAAGCAACTGTTCGGCAAGGATCGGGCGGGCGCGACCGTCCCGGATGGCGATTTCATGCGCGGGAAGGGCACGCACGACCCGAGCGCCAACCCAAACTCTTATCCCATGACCGATACGGTCGTTTTCCCCAGTGCCGTCACGATCCGTGCCAACGGGGTCGTTGCGGGCATGGTGTCGCTGGCCGAC
>JANMTJ010000037.1:0-3964 GCA_031390295.1 Oleiharenicola sp. | reverse complement strand
CGATCAGGAAGACCAGGTTGGCCGCGGGGCGCTGCGCATCGCTGACCTCGCGGCCCTTGAGCCCGATCCGCACGAGCCGGTGCTCCGGGGCCCACGGGGCCGAAGCCACCTCGAGGCTCGCCGCAAACGGCGCGGGGCCGGTCGGCGGCGCATAATGGTAGGGGAAATAGTTCACCAGTTCCTCGATCCGCACGGCATCGGCCGGCGGGCGCTGGCCCTGGGCCAGGAAGCGGCGCACATTCGTGTAGGAGGCCGTGTCCACGTCCACCGAGAAGGTGGAGAGCGGTTGGTCGGCCACGCGCAGGTAGGCGTTGTCCTTCCGGTACCCGTAGGCCTCGGTTTTGAATTCCGCCCCTGCCAGGGGTGCAGCCAGGTGCATCTTCCTCATCGCCGGGGCCTGCCGGGCAACACTGGCCGCCATGCCGACGTCACGGAGTTCGGACCGCACCCGGGTGTCCGCCGACATGGAACCTGACGCCGAGCTGTTTGCGGCAATTGAACTGACCGCGAAGGCATCCACTTGGATGGCCTCTTCCGTCGGCGCGGGCGCAGGAGGTGTATCCGAGAGGGTCAGGATGGCCGCGGGTGCGGGCGCAGCCACCTCCGGGACCTCTGCGGCCGCCTTGTCCTTTTTCTCCCGAACCTGGTCCGCCTGAGCCTGCATTGATCCCACCTTGGCCAGATCCAGTTCGATCGTCCGCACCTGCTCATGCATCGGCCGGTTCTGCTGCCAGTAGACGAAGAACAAGGCGAAGCACGCGGCGGCCAGGCCGCTGACCATGTAGTAGATTTGGGGAAACCGCAGGACCTTGGCCGCCGGCCGGGCCGGCTGGTGGACGGCATCCATGGGTTCGTGTTCGAGCGCGGACGTGACGGTCGCCACGGTGGCGCGGATCTCCTCCACGGTCTGCCGCGCGACGGCATCCTGCTCGAGCAGCTTCTCAAAGCCCGCGCGTTCGGCCGGCTCCATCTCGTGGAGGGCGTAGAGGGTCAGGCGGGGATCATCCGGGGAAATGGGCGTGTGATTCATGGTGCGGTTCTCGGTTACTCGGGTTGGGCGGCCAGGTTCTGCCGCAGGGCCTTGAGCGCGGTGTGCAGGATGAAGCCGACATTGCCGACGGACAGTGAGGTGATGCGGCTGATCTCCTGATAGCTGAACCCGTTTTGAAATTTAAGCCGCACGACTTCCTGCTGGTTGTGCGGGAGCTGGCTGATGAGCTTGAGGACGGCGGCGTGCTGCTCGGCGCGCTCCATCGTCGCGCCCGGCCTCGGCCCGGTCGCCACGATCCGCTCGGCCTGGCCCTCGGCAAACTGGCTCATGCGGCCCTCCTTGCGCTGCACGTCATGGGTGCGGTTGCGGCAGACGGTGAAGAGCCACTCCGCCACGTGTCCGTCCACCTCGGCGGGCGGCTGGGCCATGAGTCGGACAAAGGTGTCCTGTACCACATCGCGCGCCCGGTCGGCGTCACCGTTGAGGAGACGGGTGGCGTAGCGCAGCAGCGGCGCCTGATGGCGCGCGACCGCCGCTTGCACAAAGGAGCTGGCGTCGGGACTGTCATGGGATGTGTCTGGTTCGTTATTCAAGCGACCTTGCTCCTTACACGGATGATGGCGGGGTTTATTAGGGCTTGGACACAGAATTCTTCCGTCCGCCCCTTGCCCGGGACCGGATTGCCGCTTTAATCCCCCCATGCCTCGCCGCCTTTCACCGGTTTTTTGCATGCTATGCTCCGGTCTCCTGCTGCTGACCGCCGCCTGTTCCCGCCGTGAAACCCAGGCGGAAGCCGCGCGCGCCACGCAAAGCCTGCTCGTGGGCAACCTGGCCGAGCCCCAGGAACTGGATCCGCACCTCATCTCGGCCTACACCGACCAGAACATTGCCGTCGCCCTTTTCGAGGGCCTGTGCGCCCTCGACGAACGCACTTCACAACCTGTTCCGGCCGCCGCGGAGAAGTGGGAAGCCTCGGCCGACGGGCTCACCTACACGTTCCACCTGCGCCCTGCGGCCAAATGGTCCAACGGTGAAACGCTCATTGCCCAGGATTTCGTGGCCTCGTGGCGGCGCGCCCTCGCCCCGGCCTTCGCCGCCGAATACGCCTACCTGCTCTACCCGCTCAAGAACGCCGCCGCGCTCAACTCCGGCCAGCTCGCCGATCCGGCTGGTTTGGGGGCCGAGGCGCTCGATGACCGCACCCTGCGCCTGACCCTGGAGCGGCCGACCCCCTACCTGCCCGCCCTCACCGCCCAACCCGTCTGGTTTCCCGTGAATCCCCGCGTGCTGGCGAAATTCGGCGACATCAATCAACGCCACCCTGCCTGGACGCGCCCGGAGAATCTCGTCGGCAACGGACCGTTCACTCTCGCGGAATGGACGCCCAATGCCCGGCTAGTTGTGGCCAAAAACCCCGCCTATTGGGACGCCGCCCAGGTGCGCCTGGCCCGCATCATCTTTTTCCCCACCGAAAGTCCCGAGGTCGAGGAGCGCAACTTCCGTGCCGGCCAGACCCATGTCACCTACAGCCTGCCGACCTCGAAAATCGGCACCTATCGCACGGAAAATCCCGCTGCGCTCCGCCTCGATCCGTTCCTGCAGGCGATCTTCCTCCGTTTCAACACCACGCGGGCCCCCTTTGGCGACCCGCGGGTCCGCCGCGCCCTGTCTCTCGCCATCGACCGCGAGGTCATCGCCACGAGCGTGTTGCGCGGCGCGCAAAACCCGGCCCGCAGTTTCACCCCACCCGACTGCGCCGGCTATACCTCCCGCGCCCTCGTGCCGACCGACTACGACACCGCCCGCCGTCTGCTCGTCGAGGCCGGGTTTCCGGGTGGCCACGGTTTGCCGACCCTCGACCTCCAGGTCCGCAACGACGAATACCAGCCCCGGATTGCCGAGGTGCTGCAGGCCCAATGGAAAAAGGAACTGGGTCTGAACATTATCCTCACCCCGCTCGAACAGAAGACCTGGGTGCAAAACCAGCAAACCCTCAACTACACCCTCTCCGGTGCCGGTTGGATCGGTGATTTCGTCGATCCGGTCACCTTCCTCGATCTTTTTGTCTCGGGCGGGGGCAATAATTGGACCGGCTGGGTCAATCCGGACTACGACAACCTCATCCGGCAGGCCGCCGGCACCGCCGACCCGGCCGCCCGCCTCGAGGTCTTTCAACAGGCCGAGGCACTGCTCCTCGAACAATCCCCTGTCGCCCCGGTCTATTACGGGGTCCGCGCCTACCTGATCCATCCCGCCGTCCGCGGCTGGGAGCCCTCGCTGCTCGGCCTCCATCAATACAAAAAGGTTTACCTTCAAAACCCGTAAACCCATCATTCATCCGTGTTCATCCGTGTAATCCGTGGTGGTTTCTTCTTCGTCTTGCTTGGCCTCTGCGCTGCATCCGCGGCGGAGCTCACCATCGTCCGCGTCTTCACCGGCTGGCGTGACGCCGCTTCCTTCAAGCGCATCTCCGAGTATTTCGACGGCAAGGAGAACACCGGCGGCCTCACGATCCTCCGCACCCAGCCCGACCAGCGCGCCGGCTACTACTTTCTCGTCCGGACCGCCAACCCCGGCGGCTCCCGCTCCGTGTCGGCCCGCCTGGAAATCATCACGTCCGCCACCGCCAAGCCCGTCGTGCACACTTTCGCCACGGAACTGAAATCTGGTGACACCACCTTTCAGCTCGGGATCACGGGTCCCGACTGGCCTGATGCCAAGACCAGCCCCGTGGCGTGGAAACTGGATCTCACCGACGCCGACGGCCGCGTGCTGGTCACCGAGAAAAGCTACCTCTGGGAAAAGCCCGCGACCAAGTGAGGCATGAGCAAACCGGCCTGGAGTGACTGGCGACCGCTCGCCGGATGGAATCCATCGCCCGCCGTGCTCGCCGAAACGCTCGACGGCGGACAGAGCTTCAGATGGTTTCGCAAAGAGAAACCATCTGCCCTCCGTAGCCTTGGCGAAGGAGGG
>JANMTJ010000026.1:0-12829 GCA_031390295.1 Oleiharenicola sp. | reverse complement strand
GTTGTTGGCCGGATCGGCCAGCAGCGCCTCCCACCGCGGGAAGCCGCGCAACGGGGAGAAATCAATGTCGTGGCGCAGTGCGAACACACTGTTGAAGGCCGCCGTCGGTACTTTCAGCAACGGTTCGACCAGGTCCACCGCCTTCTCCTTCTCCCCGATCCATGCGTAGAGAATGGCGGCATTGGCCTGGAGGTAGACCTGCTTCCGCACCGCGTCGCCCGGTTTCAGCAACGAGAGAATGTGGCCGACCGTCGCCATCGTGGCGTCATGGTCGCCCAGCAGGGCCTGGGTGTAGGCGAGGGAATTGAGCAGGTTGGTGTTGTCCGGATCGCCGGCCACGCGGGCCTTCAGCTTGTCGAGCAGCGGACGCACGAGCGCGATGGCCCGATCGCGCTGGCCGAGGACCATGAGGGCCTCGGCATATTGCAGGGTCGAGTCATTGTCGTTGAAATTGGTGTCGACGCCCTGCTTGTTGCACAGGTCCACGTAGGCTGCCGCGTCGCCGATGTCGTGGTAATACCAGTTGAATTTTGACGCGATGACCTTGGGGTCCTGGAGCTGCTGCGGGGTCAGCCGGGCGTACAGGGCTTCCATCTCCTGTCGTTCGCCGTGGGCGAGGAACGGCACATGGGCCAGGGCCGCGGCCGCGTCGAAGGAGTCCGGCTGGAGTTCCAGCAACTGCCGCGCAATGTCCGCGGCCTGCGCAAATTGCCGCAGGTTCAACAGCGCATTGTAGCCGTCCCAGAGGACGAGTGGATTGCGCGGGTCGAGGGCCTGGGCGCGCCGGTGGTAGCCCATGGCCTCGGCCCAGAGCCGCTCCTGGTCCGCCAGCCGGCCGAAGGCAATGATGGTTTCGACATTGCCCGGGGCCAGGGCGAGGGCTTTTTCCAGAAGGCGGCGGGCGCCGGTCAGGTCGCCGACCGTGATCGCCGCCACGGCCTGCACGAGGATGACCGCCGGATCGTTCGGGGCCAGCCGGATGGCCTGGGCCAGGGCGGTCTGTCCTTCCAGGAGTTGGTTGCGGTCGCCCCCCAGGCTGCCGGACCCGTAGGAGTTGTAATTCACCCGGGCGATTTCCAGCCAGGCCGGCACGAAATTGGGGTCCCGCTGGATCGCGGCCTGCAGCAGCCGGTCGATGTCGGGCCGCGTCGCGCGTGTGACCCCCGACCAGAGCCTGATCTCGCGGGCCTTCAGGTAGTCGTTGTAGGCGTCGACGCTGGTGGTGGCCCGGCCGGCGATGATGTTTTTCTGCTGCGGGGTGATGGCGGTCTTGAGCGCGCCGGCGATCTCGGTGGCCAGCTCCGCCTGAATGGCGAAGATGTCGCTGATCTCGCGGTCGAAGGACTTGGCCCAGACATGCTCGTCGGTGCCCGCGCGGATCAGCTGGCCGGTCACCCGCACCTTGTTGCCGGCGCGGCGCACACTGCCCTCGAGCACATAAGTGACGCCCAGCTCCTGGGCGATCTGCCGGATGGTCTTCGTGGTGTTACGATACTGCATGACCGAGGTGCGCGACACGACGCGCAGCTCCGCGATGAGCGCGAGGTTGGTGAGGATGTCCTCCTGGATGCCGTCGGTGAAAAACCCGCTGTCCTTCTCCTCGCTCATGTTATTGAACGGCAGGACGGCGAGGGATTTTTCGCTGATGACCGGGGCGGCGGGTTCCGACGCCTTGACCCCAACGGCGGGCGCCGGCCCGACCGGAGCCGGTTCGGATTTGGCCGCGGGCCGGAAAAGCACGAAGGCGCCGAGTGCGAGGACGGCGAGGCCGAGCAGGGCGGCCGCCCAGAGGGGGAGGCCGGTTTTGGCCGCCGGTGCCGACGTGGTTGAGGCAGCCGATGTAGCGGACTTGGTCCCCGCGTGGGGCTTGCGCGGCGCCTGCAACAAGCGCTTCACGTGCTCGACAAACTGCGGCGTGGGCTCGCCCCCGGGCAGCCGCGTCCATTGCGATTTCAGGAACTGCTCCGGCACACTGGCGTTGGCTTCGCTGGTGTCGTCCACGACCACGGGGAAGAGAAACGGCATGCCTTCGGCCAACAGGTGCGTGCGCTCGACGGCCAGTTTCCATTCGAGCCGGAAGTAGCCCTCCCCCCGCTGCTCGCTCTGGTCCGAGATGACCGGCATGAAGAGGGCGCACTCCTTGATCTGGCGGCGGATCTTCTGGTCCCAGACATCGCCGCCGCGCAATTCGCTCATGTCGAACCAGACCTCGACCCCGAAGGCGCGCAGGGCGTCGGCCACGCGGTGGGCCGCATCGGCATCCTCGCGGGCATAGCTGAGAAATACCGCCTTGGATGGTGACTCGGACATGGGTTGGTGTGGACCGGGCCACGGGCCCGGCGGGTGGTTTTCTAGGCATGCCCCCCGGGGAGGCGAGAGCATTCTCCCCCTCGGGCAACCACGCAACGGTTGCTGAAAACCAGTCCGGCGCGGGCGCCCAATTTCGGAATTCCCTTCACCCCGGTTTCGTTCATGCGTGACGGTTCCATGCGCGATCCCGCTCACACCAAGTCCGTCGGCCTGCTGCTCGGCGGGGCGCTGTGCTGGAGCCTCGCGGGCGTCCTGTTCAAGCACGTCGAGTGGCCGGGGCTCGCCGTCTCCGGCGGACGCGGGCTGATCGCCGCCCTGTTCCTCCTCGCCGTCACCTGGCGCTCGCTGCACTTCACCTGGTCCCCGCTCCAGCTGGGTGCGGCCACGGCCTATGCCGCCTGCACCATCCTGTTCACGCTCGCCAACAAGATGACCACGGCCGCCAACGCCATCCTGCTCCAATACACCGCGCCGGTCTGGATCGCCCTGCTCGGCGCCTGGCTGCTCGGCGAACGCACCACCCGCGCCGACTGGCTCACGATCGCCGCCGTGCTCGGCGGCCTCGCGGTGTTTTTCTACGAGGGTCTGCAGCTCGGCAACATCGCCGGACTGGTGGTCGCCCTCGCCAGCGGGCTGGGTTTTGCCGTCATGACCATCCTCATGCGCAAGCAGAAGCATGCCTCCGCCCTGGAATCCATCATCCTCGGCAACCTGCTCAGTTTCCTCATCGGGGTGCCCGCCCTGTGGACCGCCCCGGCCCTGCCCGCCACCGGCTGGCTCGCGCTCGGGCTGCTCGGCGTCGTGCAGCTTGGTCTGGCCTACCTGCTTTACGCGAAGGCGATCAAGCACGTGACAGCGCTCGAGGCCGTGCTGATCCCCGTGATCGAGCCGATCCTCAACCCCGTGTGGGTGATGATCGCCGTGGGTGAACGGCCCAGCCCGCTCGCCCTCCTCGGCGGCGCCATCGTGCTGGGCGCCGTCACGCTCCGTGCGGTCGCCTCGCTCCGCCGCGCCCACCCGGCCTGACCGCCACCGTCCCGTTCCCTCCCGGGCGTCCGCCCGCGGTTCAAGTATACTATTAGTTGACATAGCAACCCCATTGGATCTGTCTGTCCCATGCATCCGCGTTTGCAGGCCCTTGGAGACTTCATCGAGCTTCTCTCCGCAGATGCACGGGCCTCCGCCCGCCGGTGCTCGGTACCCAGGCGGAAGTCCGGTGGCACCATGCGGCCCGGCCGGGACACGCCCCTTTGGAACAAACTGGCGGCCGAGATGCGGCCCCTGCTCAGGAAACGCGGCGAAAAGGCCCAGCTGGCCCGTCTGCTCGGCCTGCACCGCCAGGCGGTAAACGGGTTTTTCGCCAGCGGCAGCCGGATGCCAGATGCCGAGCGCACCCTGCTGCTGCTCGAGTGGCTCCGGGTCCGCCGGGCCGGCAAGAAGCCGGCTTGGTGAGTTGTCAACTAATAGTATACTTGATACCCGAGAAACCAGCGTCGCCAGAGCCGGCGGCTCAGGTCTTGGGCTGCGGATTGAACTGGAGCAGGATGTTGGCGAACGTGATCAACCCGCCCCCAGCCACGAGTTGCCAGGTCATGAGCTCATTCGGGTAGTCAAACCCCGCCCACCGCGAAAACAGGGCGGGCAGGAACAGCGCCATCACCGAGGCAAAGACCGGCTCAAAGGTGTAGATCAGCCCCGCCTCCGTCGCCGTTATCTTGGGTTGCCACCGGATCATGAGCAGAAACGCGCCGAGGGTGCAGATCAGCGTGAGCAATCCGGTGAAACCGAGCCACGGTACCGAGGTGAACGGGACCAGGCAGTCGGCCGGGGACGGCGCGGTGCCCAGGGCCATCGCGGTGAAGATCACGCCTTCCGTCGCGAACATCACGGCGCTGACCGGCAACGCCCGGTTCGCGCCGCACCGCTTGTCCTCCAGGATAAAGATCTGCCACATGAAAAACACGGAGCTGAGCAGCGTCTCGATTTCGCCCCGACCGAGATGCAGCGTGCGGATATCAAACCGGCCGAGGATGGCCACGCCGGCCAGGACCAGGCTGGCGCACACCCAGACCAGCGCGGGCGGCGAGCGCCGGACCCGCAGCGCCACGACCACCGGAATCATGATGGCGTAGAACTGGGTGAGAAACGCCGAGACCGAGGCCGACGTGAACTGCAGGCCGTCCACCTGCAGCACCATGCCGAGGGCGTTGGAAACGCCGAGCAGCAGGCCCTGCCGCAATTCCAGCCGGGTCGCATTGCGCCAGTGGGCCCGCGCGAGGATGAGCATGACGGCGGCCGAGAGCACAAAACGCGGCGCCAAGGCCAGGGCGGTGATGAACCAGTTCCCGCTGCCGGGCAGCAGTTGCTGGTGGGTGAAGACCACCGACTTGATCAGCGGGAAGCTCAATCCCCAGGCCAGATTGGCGAGCAGCAGCCCGATCAGGGCTCGCTGGTGTTCGGTGCGTGGTGGGGGCATGGTGGCAACAGTTTGTCCTTCTGACTCCGAATCAACTGCAGACCGTGGGTCGAAAAAAGAGGATTTGCCGAAACCCCGTCATCCTGAGTGCAACGAAGGATCCAGCCGCGTAAACGTACCGTGTATCATTCTGGATTCTTCGCTCCGCTCAGCATGACAGACCGACGGTATTTATTGGGATTGTTCCGGCCCCGCCCAAAACAAGAAAACCGCCGCGGATTGCTCCGCGGCGGTTTAAAGGGTGATTCAGCCTGGGGCTGAAATCAGGACACGTGCTTGCTGACCAGCTTGGTCATGTCGAACATGCTCACCTGAGCTTTGCCGTTGAAGACGGCCTTGAGGGCGTCGTCGGCATTGATCATGCGGCGGTTCTTTTTGTCCTGGAGGCCATTCTTTTTAATGTAGGCCCAGAGTTTCTTTGTCATTTCCGTGCGGGGCAGCGGATTTGAACCAACGACAAGAGCGAGCTTGGCGTCGGGGGTGACCGGCTTCATGAAAGCGGCGTTAGGTTTACGTGAGGATTTAGCCATAGTGCTATTCGTCATAGAACCCGTCCGATGCAATGCAACGATTTTCTAGAGGGGAAATTCATTTTTTCATAGGGGAAATCCGCCGGTTATCCCCCCGACCCCCGGTTTCCCCGCCCAATAATCGCTTGCTAAGAACGTCCGCCGGGCCAGCCTCTCCGGCGTTGGGTTGGTTGTTTGTTAGTTTCTACCGCCACGGAGAATTGTCAGGTGAGCGCTAGTGTTCAGTGATGATTTGAAATCCGACAGCCGGGGACGGGCGGCAAGGCAGCAGCATCAGCTCTTATCATCACATGTCAGAAAACAACAAGCTCTACGTGGGGAATCTTCCCTTCGCCAGCACCGCGCAGGACCTCGAGGCCCTGTTCGGCCAGGTCGGTACCGTCAGTGTCGTCGAGATCATCTTCGACAAGTTCACCGGTCGTTCCCGTGGTTTCGCCTTCGTGACGATGGCGAACGGGGAGGAGGCCCAGCAAGCCGTGGAAAAGTTCCACGGACACGAGATCGAGGGTCGCGCCCTGGCGGTCAACATCGCGCGTCCGCGTGAGGAGCGCCCGCCCGGTGGTGGCGGCTTCGGCGGCGGTCGGGGCGGCTTCGGCGGTGGCCGGGGCGGTCGTGGGGGTGGCGGCGGCTATCGCGGTGGTCGCGGGGGCGGCGGCGGTTACCGGGGTGATCGCGGCGGTGGCTACCGCGACGGCGGCGGCGAACGCGGTGGTGGTGGTGGCTACGGCCGCGAATAATCCGCCAGCGACGCTGAACCTATCTTCTTTCTTCAAGCCGGACAATCGTCCGGCTTTTTTCATTTTGTCCCATAGGGCTTATGGGGCGAATAGGTCCTATAGAAACCGCTTCGCCCACGCCGGATCGGGCAGAGGTGACGGCCGGTATTCGCCGAAAAGCGCGTAGCGGAGGCGGGCGACCAGCCGGTAGCAGGGATCGCGCAGTCCCCTCGGCAGCACCCGGGTCCAGGTGATCAGCCGCCAGATGCCACCCACTTCCGCCGCCGCCGCCAACGCGCCGTCAGTGCGCAGAAGATGATTTCCGGCCGCCGGGTTGGCCCAATCCGGCACGAAGACCAGGCTGTCAAAATCCGCCGTCGGCAGGCCGTGCCGCCGC
This sequence comes from Oleiharenicola sp., assembly GCA_031390295.1. Lineage (GTDB taxonomy): Bacteria > Verrucomicrobiota > Verrucomicrobiia > Opitutales > Opitutaceae > Lacunisphaera. Next base: position 6,400 of record JANMTJ010000026.1, on the reverse strand, counting down.
AGATATTCCTGCGCCGGCGCACTCTGCAGGGGGGCGTAGCTCAGGCGGCCGGTGCGGTCGGTCCGCAGCAACCACCGCACGACCCGGTTGCAAAGGCCACACTGCCCGTCGTAGAGCAGGACGGGCCGTTTCGGCGGCGGGTTGGCGGGCGTGGTGGACACCCGGGCATGGTAACCCGTGGTCTGGCCTCGGCAATCCCCGCCTGAAAAGAAGGCTTGACGCAGGAAACTATAAATACTTTTTGAGTTTCCTAAGATTCTCATGTCCTCCCCCGCCCCATCCCCCATAGCTCCGGCCGATGCCACCGTCGCCCGCATCGTGCGCCAGGCCCGCGAGCACTTCTTCGCCCACGGCTACTGCCAGTGCACGATGGATGATCTCGCCCGGGAACTGGGCATGAGCAAAAAAACCCTCTACGTCCATTTCACCGGCAAGGACCAGATCATGCGCGCCGTCATCGATCAGCTCAGCCGCGAGATCCGCGCCGACGCCGAGGCGCTGCTCGCCAACCGCCAGCTCGGGTTCGCCGAGAAGCTGCGCGGCTTCGCGGAGGGCATGGTGCAGCGCCTGGCCCAGCTGAATCCCCGGACCCTCCGGGATCTGCAGCGCTTCGCCCCCGAACTGTACCAGCTCACCGTCGAGATGCGGCAGAAGAACATTCCCTACATCTTCGGCCGTTTCATTGAGGAGGGACAGCTGACCGGCAAGGTGCGCGCCGACCTGAACCCGGTCTTCGCCGTGGAGTTTTTCCTGCAGGCCATGCAGGGCCTGATCCATTCCCCCACCCTCGACCGCCTCAACTTCGCCCCGCGCGACATCGTGCCGCGCGCCATCGACCTCTTTTTCGGCGGATTGCTCACCCCCGCCGGCCGCAAAGAACATGAAAAACTATTTGCCCGCTAAAGCCGTCCTGCTCGCCCTCGCCACCCTCGTGCTGGCCGGTTGCGGCCGACGCGCCCCCTCCGCCTACCAGGGATACCTGGAGGGAGATTTCGTCTATCTCGCCTCGCCGCTCGCCGGCCGCTTGGAAACCCTCGCCGTGCAGAAGGGCGCCCGGGTCGCCGCCGGCGCACCCCTCTTCACCCTCGAGCAGGGTGCCGAGCTTTCCACCCTGCGCGAATCCGCCGAACGCCTGCGCCAGGCCCAGGCCCGGCTCGCCGACCTGCGGAAGGGCCAGCGCCCCTCCGAGCTGGCCGCCGTCGAAGCCCGGCTGACCCAGGCCCGCACCGCCGCCGAGCTCTCCGGGCTGGAATTGGAGCGGGCGACCAAACTCCGCCAGACCGCCGTGCTGTCGGACGACGACTTTGACCGGGTGCGCCTCAACCACGAGGCCGACACCACGCTCATCGCGGAAACCGCCGCGCAGCTCGCCACCGCGCAGCTCGGCGCCCGCGCCGACGCCATCGCCGCCGCCGAGGCCGATGCCGCCGCCGCCCAAGCGGCGCTCGACCGGGCGGGCTGGGCCGTGGCGCAAAAAAGCCAGGCCGCCCCGCGCGCCGGCCTCATTTATGATACGCTTTACCGTGAGGGCGAATTCGTTGCCGCCGCCATGCCGGTCGTGTCCCTGCTCCCGCCCGAAAACCTCAAGGTGCGCTTCTTCGTGCCGGAAGCGGATTTCGGCGCGCTGAAGGCGGGTGATATCGTAAAGATCGCCCTGACCGGCCGCGCCGAACCGATCGAGGCGCGCATCAGCTACCTGTCCCCGCGCCCGGAATTCACGCCGCCCGTCCTCTACAACCGCGCCAACCGCGCCAAGCTCGTCTTCATGGTGGAGGCGCTGCCCGTGGATGTCGCCGTGGCCCGCGACCTGCACCCCGGCCAGCCGGTGGACGTCACCACGAAATGATCCCGGCTGCTCCAGCGCTGGTCATCGACGTTACCGGCATCACCAAGCGTTTCGGGCCCAAGACCGTCGTCAACGGCATCGACCTCCAGGTGAAGCGCGGGGAGATTTTCGGCTTCCTGGGACCCAACGGCAGCGGCAAGACCACCTTCATCCGCATGCTCTGCGGCCTGCTCACCCCCGACGCCGGCACGGGCACCTGTCTCGGCTATGATGTGCTCCGCCAGCAGCGCGAGATCCGCACGCATGTCGGCTACATGACGCAGCGCTTCAGCTACTACGACGACCTGAGCATCCGCGAGAACCTGGATTTCATCGCCCGGGTCTACGACGTGCCCGACCGCAAGAACGCCGTGGCGGCCGCGCTGGAGCGCCTCGGGCTCGCCGAGCGCGGCGCGCAGCTGGCCGGCCAGCTTTCCGGCGGCTGGAAGCAGCGGCTCGCCCTCGCGGCCAGCCTGATCCACTCCCCGCAGCTGCTGCTCCTCGACGAGCCCACCGCCGGCGTGGATCCCAAGGCCCGCCGTGAATTCTGGGACCGGATTCACCAGCTCGCCGCGGACGGCCTCACGGTGCTCATCACGACCCACTACATGGACGAGGCCGAGCGCTGCCACCGCCTCGCCTACCTCGCCTATGGCAATCTGCTCACCCAGGGCACGGTGGCCGAGGTGGTCGGCGCGGCCAAATTGACCACCTGGGAAGCGACCGGCCCGGATCTGTTCCGCCTGGCCGGGCTCCTGCGCCCGCTGCCGGAGGTCGCCCAGGTCGTGCCCTTCGGCAACACCCTGCACGTGACGGGCCACGATGCGATCGAGCTCGCGCGCGCGCTGCAAACCCAGCTCACCGCCGGCACCCATCAGTGGCGGCAGATTTCCAGCAGCCTGGAGGATGTGTTCATCTCCCTGATGAGCGGGGCGAAGGATAATTTCAAATGAGCCGTTTCGCCTTTCATCGCTTCTGGGCCGTCGTGCTCAAGGAATTCGTGCAGATGCGGCGCGACCGGGTGACCTTTGGCATGATGATCGGCATCCCGCTGATGCAGCTCCTGCTCTTCGGCTTCGCCATCAATGCCGATCCCAAGCACCTGCCCACGGCCGTGCTGTCCGCCGACCACGGGCCCTTCGCCCGCACCCTGGTCGACACGCTGCGCCACAGCGATTACTTCTCCCTGACCCGCGAGGTGAACTCCGAGGCCGAGGCCCGCCGGATGCTGCAGCTCGGCGAAGTCCAGTTCATCATCAACATCCCCGAGGATTTCACCCGCCGCCTCCTGCGCGGCGAGCGCCCCGCGGTGCTGATCGAGGCCGATGCCACCGATCCCGCCGCCACCGGTCCCGCCATCTCCAGCCTGCGCGCGCTGACCGCCACGATTCTCGACCGTGACCTGACCGGTCCGCTCGCCCGGCTGCGCGGCCGGCCCGGCCCGGTGGATTTCCAGGTGCACGCGCACTACAACCCGGAGAACATCACCCAGTACAACGTCGTGCCCGGCCTGATGGGCGTGGTGCTCACGATGACGCTGGTCATCATCACCGCGCTGGCCGTCACCCGCGAGCGCGAGCGCGGCACCATGGAAAACCTGCTGGCGACCCCGGTGCGGCCGTTCGAGGTCATGGCCGGCAAGATCACCCCCTACATCATCGTCGGCTACATCCAGGTGACGCTGATCCTGCTCGCGGCCCACTACATCTTCCAGGTGCCGATGGTGGGCAGCCTGGTCGAGCTCTACGCCGTCGCCGTGTTCTTCATCGCCGCCAACCTGGCGGTGGGCGTGACCTTTTCGACCCTCGCACAAAACCAGCTGCAGGCCGTGCAGATGGCCTTCTTCTTCTTCCTGCCGTCGCTGCTGCTCTCGGGTTTCATGTTTCCTTTCCGCGGCATGCCCGACTGGGCGCAGGCGATCGGCAGCTGCCTGCCGCTCACGCATTTTCTCCGCATCGTGCGCGGCATTCTGCTCAAGGGCAACGGCCTCACCGAGATCCTGCCCGAGCTCTGGCCGATCCTGCTCTTCATGGCCGTGGCCATGGCCGTCGGCGTGAAACGCTACCGGCAGACGCTGGACTGAGCCCCCTACCCCTTTTTCTCCGGCAGCGTGGCCACGTGCACGGTCTGCGTAGGGAAGGCGAAGGCCAGGCCGCGCGCCTCGACGGCGCGCATGATCGCCAGGTTGAGCCGCTGCCGTAGTGCCATGTGCCCGGCAAAATCAGGATCCTGCGTGATGTAGACGACCCAGATGTCGAGCGACGAGGCGTTGAGGTCGCGGAAATACACGTGCGTTTCGGCGGGGTCCAACTCCGGCTCCGCGGCGAGCAGACCGCGAATCTCGGCGACGAGCGCCTCCAACTGCGCGGGTTTCGTCCCGTAGGTGAGGCTGAAGACCTGCTCCACGCGGCGGCCCGTGAAGCGCGAGAGATTGACGATGGCCTCGTTGGCCACGGTGCGGTTGGGAATGATGACCAGCGATTTGTCGATCAGTCGGATCTTGGTCGAGCGCAGACCGATGTCCTCCACCGTGCCCTGGCTGGCGCCAATCTTGACCGTTTCGCCGATCTTGAAGGGTTGGTCGATCGCCACGACGACGGAGCCGAAAAGGTTGGCGATTGTGTCCTGCGCGGCCAGGGCGAAGGCCAGGCCGCCGATACCCAGGCCGGCGAGGAAGGCCTTCACGTCGGCCCCGAAGCTCTGGGCGATCATCAGCACGCCGAAGACAAAGACGATCGTGATCAGCGTTTTCTTGATCCACGGCATGAACGGCGCGAGGCCGAGGTGCTTCTCGTTGGCGATCTGCTGCACGTGGTCCAGCACGGTGTCAAACGCGCGCAGAAAGCCCCAGAAGAGCACGAGGGAGAAGGCACCCGTGTAGACGTAGCCGAGGGGTTGGTCCGCCGCCGGCGGGAATTTCAGCACCTTGAGCGCGGCCACGGCGCCGAGGACGATGATGAACGCCTTGACCGGGCTCTCGAGCGCCGGGAACAACTTGTCGTCAAGGGTCGTGGTGGTGCGGGCGGCCAGCCTCTTCAGGAAGCCGAACAGGACCGTCGTGACCACGCGACGCAGCACGTAAGCCAGCAGGGTAATGAGCAGGGCGATGCCGTAGTGCGCGAGCGTGTTGCCGCTGCTGCGAATGTCGAAGGCGGCGAGGAGCTGGTCCACCAAGTGCTCGAGAAAATCGGGGGCCTGGGGCGTGGCGGCGTTGCCCGAGGCGACGGCGGCCGCGGCCGCGGTGGTGGCGTTGGGCTGGGCGGACTGGTCCTGCGCCTGCCCGTACTCGGCGGTGAGGAGAAGAATAAAAAGGAAGCGGAGGCGATGCATACGATTGCGCCAATCAACCGCGCCCGCGGGGCATGTCAAAGTTTTCGGCGCCCGGCCAATCCGGCTTGCCGGGGACCGGGGCGGCTGCACACTGCGCTGCTCATGCCTCTCGCCTTCGTCATGCTCAGCACCCTGCCCTGGTGGGCCTGGGCCGGCTTTCTGCTCTTCGTGGGCGTGATGCTGGCGCTCGACCTCGGCGTGTTCAACCGCCACGCGCACGCGGTGCAGCTCAAGGAGGCGTTGGCCTGGTGCGCCGTGTGGTTCGGCCTGGCCATGGCCTTCAACCTGCTCATCTCCTTCCAGCTGGGCGAGCAGGCCGCGCTGGAGTTCTTCACCGGCTACATCGTCGAGATGTGCCTCAGCGTGGACAACGTCTTTGTCTTCATCGTCATTTTCCAGTATTTCCGGGTCGAACCGCGCTACCAGCATCGCGTGCTGTTCTGGGGCATCCTCGGCGCGGTGGTGATGCGGGCGCTCTTCATCTTCGCCGGCATCAGCCTCATCAACGCCTTTCACTGGATCATCTACGTGTTCGGCCTCTTCCTCGTTTACACCGGCATCAAGCTGGCCATCCCGAGGCAGGAAAACGGCTTCGCCCCGGAGAAGAACCCCGCCGTGAAACTGGCCCGCCGGTTTGTCCCGGTGACCCCGCACTTCGTGGGCGGCCACTTCTTCACCCGGGTCCACGGCCGGCTCCACGCCACCCCGATGTTCATCGTGCTCATCATCGTCGAGACGACCGACGTGATGTTCGCCCTCGACTCAATTCCCGCCGTGATCGCGATCACCCGCAACGAGTTCATCGTTTTCACCTCCAATATCTTCGCTATCCTTGGCCTGCGTTCGCTGTATTTCGCCGTGTCGGGCATCATGCAGCTCTTCCGCTACCTCAACATCGGGCTCGCCATCATCTTGGTCTTCGTGGGCCTGAAGATGCTCGCCTCGCAGTATGTGAGCATCTCCATCCATATTTCGCTCGGCATCATCGGCACCGTGCTCGCGGCCTCCGTGCTGGCCTCCGTGCTCATACCCGCCACCCGCAAGGAACCCTGAGGGCGGCGGGCGCCCCGGGGAAATTAAAACCGCCGGGGCCTGTGAACAGGCTCCCGGCGATTTGCCCGCCCGAAGCGGGCAGATTACCCGGCGGCCTACCCCTAAGCCGCCGGATAAATGTGCTAATGGTTGAGCTTAGACTGTGCCGAATTCGCGCCGGGTTTTGCTCCGGCGCACGATCCGTTCAATTCA
>JANMTJ010000713.1:0-3253 GCA_031390295.1 Oleiharenicola sp. | reverse complement strand
GGACCGCCGCCATGGCAGCGGCATAGCTGGCGAGGACGGTGCCAAGCACTGCGAGCATGAAAAACAACACGAGCCACTTGGTTCGCTGGCGGGCGCGATCCTGGGCCTCGAAGAAGTCCATGGGCTTTTGGGTAGGGCCGGCGCTTGACGTCGGGCCGGATGGGAATGGCCCGCCGACGAGCGGCGGCCCTACAAAATGCTCACGTGAACTTCACCTGCGGAGCGGTGCGTTCGGCGGCGTTGTCGACCTGGAAGAGCTGGGCCTCGGCGAAGTTGAACATACCGGCGATCAGGTTGGTCGGGAAGCGCTCGCGGGCGGTGTTGAAGACGGTGACGGCGTCATTGTAGGCCTGACGGGCGAACGAGATCTTGTTCTCCGTGGAGGTCATCTCCTCGGTGAGCTGCATCATGTTCTGGTTGGCCTTGAGGTCGGGATACTGCTCGGAAACGACCATGAGGCGCGAGAGGGCGCCACCCAGGCCGGACTCGGCGGAGAGGAGGCCCTTCATGGCGGCGGCATCGGCGGGATTGGCGGCGGCGGCCTTGGAGGCCGCGTAGGCGGTGTTGCGGGCGGCGATGACGGCCTCGAGCGTACTGCTCTCGTGTTTCATATAACCCTTGGCCACCTCGACGAGATTCGGGATGAGGTCATAGCGGCGCTTCAACTGGACGTCGATCTGGGCGAACGCATTCTTGAAGCGGTTGCGGAGAGTGACGAGGCCGTTGTAGGCGCCAATGACCCAGAAGGCGAAAAGCAAAGCGGCGCCACCGAGGACGAGGAGGAGAATGATAGCTATACTCATAGGGAGGGGTTGGGTTGAACCGAACGCTCCACTATGTGTCGGATGCGGGGGGAGGGCGCGAGAATTTTCATGTTACACGGATCGGACATCTTTGGAGCAGGCGACGCTTGCCAGCCGGTGGCGCGGACTGCAGATTCACACGGTCAATGAAGATGCTGGTGCGCCCCCTCTTGCTCATTCTCTGCCTGTCGGCCGGCCGGCTCTCTGCCCAGGTGGCGAGCCCCGCCCCGCTGGCAACTGACTCGGCGGCGGCTCAAGCCGTACCCGGCCGCTGGATCGTGACGGAAGCCCGCGCCGATCAAGCCTTGCAGACGGGATTTCCAGCAACGGCGGCGACCATCTACCGGGAAATCCTCGCCGACAAATCCGTGCCAGCCGGGACGAGACAACGGGTGACGTTGTCCTTGGTGACTGCGCTACTGGATGCGGGGGAACTGCCGATGGCGGAGGCAGTGCTGCAGACTTATGATGGACCGCGCGGCAGTGCGTATCAATTGCGGGTGGGCCTGATCGCGATCACGGTCCGACGTATCGCGCCGGCCAAGGCCGCGCTGGCGGCGGGCAAGGTGGAGGAGTTGCCGGAGTCAGATCGCGGTTGGTGGTATTTTCTGCAAGCCAGCGTGACCGATGCCGAAGGCGAGGTCGTCCAGGCGAACAATCTCTATGACCAAGCGGCGAGGGCGGCGGTCTCCGACCTGCAACGCGCGCGTTTTGTGCTCGGCCAGGAGCAGTCGCGGCTGCGCTCGGGCCAGGTCAGCGAAGCGCAATTGGCGACTCTGCGCGGCAACATGGATCGGTTCCAAGGCCAGCGCACGGGCTACACCTATGTACGCACCTACGCCGCGGCGCTGGCCGGGCTGGGCCGGGCGGATGAGGCGCAGGCGGTTTTGCAGCGGCAACTGGCGGTGTTGCCCGCCACCGAGCGAGACGCCGCCGACCAACTGGGGCTGATGCTGGGACTGATCGCGGGCGAGGGCAGCGATTCCGGCCGGCGGGCCTTCCGGCAGCTTTTGCGCAATGGCCAGCGACCGGAGACCCAGCGGCTGGCGCTGCAATTGCTGGTGCGCGGAGCGAAGACACCGGCGGAGCGGGAGCAACTGCGCCGCGATCTGAGCGAACTCATTGTTGCGCCGACCCTGCATCTCATTTTCGAGGACCTGCTGCTGGTGCGCGCGCAGACGGCGCTGGCCGACAAGGCTTATGCCCCGGCCGAGGATGATGCGCGTGTCCTGTTGGAACGTTATCCCGCGTCGGCCCTGAAGGCGCCGGCCCTGGGAATCAGGCTCTCGGTGGCGTGGGATTTGAAACGCTACCGGACGGCGGCCGACGTGATTGCGCAACTACGCGCCGTGATCGCGCCGGGGCGCGAGCGGGCCGAGTTGGGCCTGTTGCAGGCCGAGGCGTTTTTCCGCGCGGAGGATTATCGCAACGCGGCGGATGCCTACGAGGCCTCGTTGCATGAGGCCCCGCTGGCGGCACCCGCGGGAGTGTTGATTTTCCAGCGGGTGCTGGCCGAGATTCGCGCCGACCGGCTGGAGGTGGCGGCCAAACAGCTCGATGAGGCCAAGAACGACGCGGGATTCGATGCCGTGAATCGCTGGCAGGCGGAATGGAATCTGGTCAAGGAGATGCAGGTGCGCGGTCAGGTCGAGGCCGCCTCGGCCCGCGTGGAACGCCTGCTGACCAACGGCGCGCAGGGCGTACCCGAGGAATTGAGCATCCAATTGATGTGGCTGAGGGCCAAGCTGTCCTTCGACAACGGCCGGCCCGAGGCGACGTTGCGGCAGGCGGATGAATTGCTGGGATTGCTCACGCAGGTCAGGCAGCTTGAGGCAACGTTGCAGACCAACATCACGAGCATGGCCCAACTGCTGAAAGCGCAGGCGCTGCTGGCGCTCAGCCGCGACAGCGAAGGCATTGCGGTCCTGGACAAATTGCGGACCGACTTCCATGCGACCGAGGCAGCGCAATATTCCTACCTCATTCAGGCCGGCCACATGTCCCAGTCGGGGGACCTGGCCGGAGCACAGCGACTCCTGATCATCTTTGTCGATACGGCGGAATACCGGCAGAGCCAGTATGCCCCGCTGGCGCTCTACCAAGCGGCCCTGCTCCTGGAGCGACAGGGGTTGGACCGGCACCTGCGCGAAGCCAACGACCTGCTGGAGCGCCTGATCGACAAATATCGCGGTGACGAGCTGGTGTTCTATGCCCGCCTGAAGCAGGGTGACCTGTTGCGAAAGCTCAATGACTTTCCCAATGCGCGGTTGGTCTATGAATATCTGCTCAACAACTACTCTGGTCATCCGGACGAATTGCTGGCCCAGCTGGCGCTCGCGGACAGTCTGTTTGCCCAGGGGGCCAACAGCCTGGCCAATTACGAGAGCGCGTCGGCGATTTTCGAGCGTTTGCGCGACTTGCCCGCCGCGCCGGTGGACCTGCGCGTGGAG
>JANMTJ010000706.1:0-3612 GCA_031390295.1 Oleiharenicola sp. | reverse complement strand
TCGCCGCCATCTACCTCATCTGGGGTTCCACCTACCTCGGCATCCGCATCGCCGTGGAAACCATCCCGGCCTTCCTCATGGCCAGCGTGCGCTTCCTCGTCGCCGGGGGCATCGTGGCGGGCTTCATCGCCTTCACCCGCGGCTTCCGCGCCACCCGCGCCCAGTGGCGCGACAACGCCATCATCGGCGGCTTCCTCTGCCTGGGCGGCAACGGGCTCGTCTCGTGGGCCGAGGTCAAGGTTCCCTCCGGCATCGCCACCCTCATCATCTCGGTGGGCCCGCTTTTCATCGTGCTGATGGACTGGGCCGCCCACGCCTTCTTCAATGACGGCAAGCGCGGCACCCGGCCCATCCCGCTCACCTTCGTGGGTCTCGCCCTCGGGTTCATCGGCCTGGCCATCCTCGTCGGCCCCGATGTGCTGGCCACGGGCGTCGGCAGTCTCGATCCGTGGCGCGTGCTCGGCCTGCTGGGGGCTACTTTCTTCTGGGGTTGCGGCATGATCTACATGCGCTACGCCCACAATCCCGCCGAGCCCTTCACCGCCTCTGGCATCCAGATGCTCTGCGGCAGCGGCTGGCTCTTTCTCGCCAGCCTCGCGACCGGCGAACTGTCCCGCTTCGATCCGTCCGTCATCACCGGACGCTCGGTCATCGCCTGGTCCTACCTCGTGGTCTTCGGGTCGCTGATCGGCTTCAGCACCTTCACCTGGCTGATGAAGCACAGCACCCCGGCCAAGGTGTCCACCTATGCGTACGTGAATCCAATCGTCGCGGTCTTCCTCGGCTGGCTGGTGCTGCACGAGCCCGTCAGCCCGCGTATCTTTGTGGCCGCCGCCATCATCATCGGCGGCGTCGCCCTCATCACCGTGGCCAAGACCATCAAGGTTGCGCCGGTCAAGTCCGCTGAAGCATTGCCTCCGGCGGCCGAGCCCCTCCCGCAGGATTCGCGCTGACCGCCCCCGTCATTAACGGCACCTTACGCCAGAAACGGCGCGAGCTCCTGCTTCAGTTTTTGCCGGGCCCGGTACAGGCGGTTTTCCACGGCCTTCGGGGTGCAGTCGAGCACCACGGCAATCTCGGTCATCGACTGCTGCTCGTATTCGAAAAGCACGAGCGCGGTCCGCAGTTCCACCGGCAGGGCGGCCACGGCCCGCTGCACGGCGGCGACCTGCTCGTGGCGCACCGCCTGCCCGGAGGCCTGTCCACCGGCCCGGGAATCGTCCACCGGCTCACCCCCTGCCTCGGTCCAGGCCTCGAGCGACAGCGCCGGCCGGCGCCGCCACCAGCGCAACCGGTTCTTCGCCTGGTTGGCCGCGATGGAAAAGCACCACGTGGAAAACTTGGCGCCCACGCGGTAGCTGGCTCGTTTGGTGTAGATGCGCATGAAGACTTCCTGCGCCAGGTCCTCGGCCTCGGCGGTGTTGCCCACAAGGCGGAAAATAAACCGCTTCACCGGCGTTTCCCAGTGCTGCATCAATGGCGCCAGCGCGGCATCCTCGCCTCCCTGCAGGCGGCGCATCAATTCCTCGTCGCTCGGGTTGGCGCCCAGATCGGCTTCCATTACTCAGTGGTGCCCCTTCTTCAGATCCAGGTCGGGGGCCATCTGGTGATCAAAGTCCGCTATTTTCGGCAGCACCAAGGCCAGGTAACGCTGACCGTCCTCGGGGGACATCAGCGCGGCCACCTTTCGCACATGGGCGGCAATCGCGGTCTCACAGATGGTGCGCAATTCCTGCAAAGTGCGTTCAGCCGCGGCGGCGGCGGCCGGATCGGATCCGCGGATAGCCGTAAGGGCATCGCGCGCCTTGGTCGCTTCCTGGATCAGCCGGCAGTGCTCCTCGCAGGAGGGGGCGTAAGCGTCGTGTAGATTTTTAATCTCGGCAAACTGCCCGTCATTGAGGTGAAAATCCGCCCGCAGCCATGCCATGGCATCCCCCTTTTCGACGGCCGCATGCAGCGCCGGTACGCTGCTCAGTTGATAGCACAGGAAGCCCGTGGCCAAGGCCGCGAGCGCGAGCACGACCAGCGTGCGCCCCAGGTATCTCATGGCTTGAGCACGGCCTGGACCCGCGGATCCAGCTCCACCAGGTAGGTGACGACCATGGCTTCACGGTCGGCTTGTGTCTTGGCGCGAGCCAGGGTGTTGCCGGTATAGCCGGCGGCGCTCACGGCCAGCACGGCGGCCAGCGACCACGCCGCCGGATGGGCACGCAGGTAGAGCGGCCAGGTGACACGCGTCTGGTCGCCGATGCGTTGCCAGACGCTGTGCCGGAAGTTCGGGTCGGCCGGCGGCGTGACGCGCCAGCCGTGCAGAACTTCGGAAAGATTATCACGGGAAGTATTCATGAGGATTGCGAAGGATAATACACCTGGCGGCGTGAAATCCCTCAGGATATTTTCTGATATGGCTGAGTGATTTCCAACCCGGCGGTGTATGACTGGAAGACAACCGCACAATCCGTGCGCGAGCAAAATCAAATTCAACTCCCCCCATGAAAACCATCAAAATCATCACCGCCGTCGTGCTCTTCACCGGCTTCACTTCCCTCAGCTTTGCCGGCCCCGGCACCGACTACTGGATCAGAATGAACCAGGCCGCGAAGGACAAGGCCGCCATCGAGGCCAAGGCCAAAGTGGACAGCCTGACCAAGGTCCAGGCCACCACCCAGGTAGTCGCCTGCAGTTGCGCGGGCATGAAGAAGTCCTGACTGCACCAAACGTACCCACCGATCCAGTCACCATCATCCTCGACGGGGCTGGATTGTTGCTGATGCCTGAATACCCTCATTACCTAAACTCAATTCTCCATGAAAAAACTCACCCTCCTCCTCGCCCTTCTGTTTACCGCCAGCACACCCCTGGCCTTCGCCGCGCACGATCATTCCGCAGCCGACAAATCCCCTGCCGCCGATGCTGGCTGGCTCGCCCAGGCCAAGGCGGAATACCCGCTCAAGACCTGCGTCGTCTCCGAGGAGGAAATCGGCACGATGGGCGATGGCATCGAGCATGTTTACCGGCAGGCAGGCAAACCTGACCGGCTGGTGCGCTTCTGCTGCAAGGGCTGCCTTAAGGATTTCAACAAGGATCCCGCCAAGTACCTGAAGGTCATCGACGAGGCCGCAGCCGGCAAAAATTCCAAACAATCGAAATAATGCACTGTCGGGTGATCAAGTTCCTGTTGTTCTCGGGTGTACTGGTTATCCCGGCATTCGCGCAATCCGTTGCGCCGACGCTTTTGGATGCGGTTGCGCAAGCCCCGGCCCTCGCCGCCGCCCGGCACCGGCTTACCGCCGCCGCCGCCCGCATCGATTCTTCCGGCCGGCTCGCCGATCCGGAAGTGGAGGGCATGGCCTCACGCATGAACGGCCCGCTGGACGAACGGCGCACGATGTATGAACTCAACGTCCGCCAGCCGCTCCCGAAACGCGGCGAGCGCGCCGCGGACCGCGAGCGGGCCCGCGCCGGAGCCGCGATGGCCCATGCCGACTATGCCGTGATGGCCGGTGAGATGGCCGCCGACACTGCGATGGCGCTCGCCGAAGCCGAGGGTGCGCAACAGCGCATCCACATTTTGGAAACGCAGCTCGGCCGGCTTGACCCCGTGCTGCGCAG
>JANMTJ010000679.1:0-3625 GCA_031390295.1 Oleiharenicola sp. | reverse complement strand
CTCGTCGCCTTCCTTGAGACCTTCGACGATCTGGATCTCCGCGCCGCTGGAGCGTCCGGCCTTCACCGGGACGAGCTTGGCCTCACTGCCGCGCACGACAAAGGCGGCCCACCCCTGGCCCTGGCGGAAGAGTCCGGACGTCGGCACCTTGAGCGTGGCGTCGCTTTCCCAGGTGATGACGCGGGCCTCGACCCGGAAGTTGTCACCGAGCGAGCGGCGTTGCTCGAGCGGGGTCGTGATGTCCACGACGACGTTCACGCGTTGCTCCTCGACGCCGAGGGCGGAAATCTTGGTGAAGGCGGCGGGCTCGACGAGCCGGACCCGGCCCTCGAGTGGCACCGGGCCACCCCATTGCTCCAGCGCGACCGGCGCGCCGGGGGCGATCGCGGCGCCGTCGCGCGAGAGCATCTCAACCACGACCTCGAGGTCGGTGGGATCGCCCACCTCGAGCAGTGGCGTGCCCTGCATCACGGCGCGGGAGCTTTCCTGAAAGACGCGAAGCACGCGGCCGCTGGCGTTGGCCTTCACTTCCACCGGTGCGGTGGCGGTCGTGCCACCGGAGCCGTCGGCGACGGCCAGCTCGGCCTCCACCTGCTTCAGCGCGCCCTCGGCCGCCGCGACGTCGCGAGCGGCGGCAGTTTCGCGCATCTGGGCGCTTTCCATTTCCTGCGGCGAGATGGTCTTGGCGGCGAACATCTGTTCGATACGGCCCAGCTCGTTGCGGGCGAGCTCGTGCGAGGTGCGGCTTTTCTCCAGCACGATGCGGGTCGAGTCGCGGCGGGCCTCGGCGAGGGCGCGGTTGCGCGCGTCGAGCGGGGAGGCGGGCAGGGGGTCGATGACGGCCACCACGGTCACACCAGACTCGACCTCGGCACCCGGCTTGAAGGGAATGCGGCGGAGCTGTCCGCTGACCGGAGCGGCGACGACGTAGCGCTGGCGGATGCGGGTCTTGCCCTCCTCGCTGACGCTGGCGCGCAACGCGCCGGTGACAACCCGGGCGGTCTCGACCGGGGCGGGCTGCGGGCGCAGGCCGAGGAAGGCGAAGACGACCATGGCTACTACCATCAGGGAGGGCAGGATAAGGCGTCGGGAGGAAAAGGAGGAATTCATGGAGTGAGAGAGGTGATCTTTCTCGTTCTCGTAATCATTCTCTTTATCCCAGTGTCTGGGATGGAGAAGTGAAGAAAAGAACGAGAACGATTAGGAGAAAGAGAAAGAATGAGGCAAATCACTCCGGGGCCTTGAGCGCGCCGATCAGGTCGAGTTGGTTCAACTTGCGCAAGACCACGACGGCTGACAAGGCCGAGGCGAGGCCGACGACGATGACGGCGTAGGAGTAGGTGTAGGGGGTGAAGACGAGCGGCAGGCGCACGGTCTCGGTATTGACCGAGTGGATAATGACGGTGGCGAAGCCCGTGCCCACCAGCAGCCCGAGAGGCACGGCCAGGAGGGCGAGGATCGCCAGCTCGATCACGATCACCGCGCCGACCTCGCGTTGGGTGAGGCCGATGACGCGCAACGTCGCCAGTTCGCGCGCCCGCTCGGCGAGGGAGATGCGGGCGTTGTTGTAGATGACGCCGAAGGCCACGATGACGGCGAAGACCAGGTAGAGGGTCTGCAGCATGCCCATGCTCTGGGCGGTGGTCTCGCGAAAGCTCTGCCGCATGGTTTCCTTGATCGCGATCCAGCTGATGCGCGGGATGCCCTTGATGGCGCGGAGAAATTCGGCGCGGCGGGCCATGTCGATGGTGAAGCTGGCGCCGGTGATGATGTCGCCCTCGCCGAGAAAGCGGTTCATGGCGGGCAGATCCATGTAGGCGGCGATGCCCGTGAAGTCCTCGGCGAGCCCGACGAGGGGGAGGGCGCGCACCGGGCGGCGGCCCATGAGTGCCTCGACCACCAGCTCGTCGCCGACCTTCGCGCCGAGCACTTGGGCCAGCTTGGCGGAGAGGATGAGGCCCTCGGGCGGCGGGGTGATCTCCCGGCCCGCGTGATCCACGGCGCGGCTGTGCCAGGCGCCGGGGGTCAGGCTGCGGAGCCCGATCTGGCGGCTGGCGCCGTGGAAGCTGATGCGCACGGCGGTGGAGCGGGCCGGCTCGACATGGACGACGCCCGGCAGGCGTTCGAGGTCGTGAATGATGCGCGCGGCCGAGGGCTCGGCCAGGCCGAGGTTGAGATCCTGCCGCTGCACGAGGTCCCATTGATAATCAAGGATGTTGGTGATGCCGGCCTTGAACGTGTTGGGCAGAATCAGCAGGCCGGTGGCGAGGGCGAGGCCGGCGATGGTGAACGCCGCCTGCACCGGCCGGCGCTCCAGGTTGCGCACGGCGATGCGGAACGAATGGGAAAAGAACCGCTTCAATCCCACGCGCTCGATGAAGGCCGGGCGGTAACTGGCCGGCGGCTCGGGTCGCATCGCCTCGGCGGGCGGGAGCTGCGCGGCCCGGCGCACGGCGCTGAACACCCCGGCCACCACCGCCACCAGCCCGACCCCGAAAGCGATCGCCACGGCGGACCGGTCCAGGCGGAAGGCCAGGTCGGGAAAGCGGAAGAACAGCTCGTAGAGTTTCACCAGCCAGCGGCCGAGGCCGACGCCGCCCAACGCGCCGCCGAGGGTGCCGCCCAGCGCGATGACACCGGCGAACTTCAGGTAGTGGACGACAACCTGGCCGTTCGAGAAACCGAAGGCCTTGAGGATGGCGATCTGCTCGCGCTGGAGGGCGAGCAGGCGCGTGAGCACGGCGTTGGTCATGAACGCCGCCACGCAGAGGAAGATCGTGGGGAAGCCGACGGAGAGGATGCCCAGGACCCGGATCTCGTCGGAGACGCGGATGTGCGAAGGGTGGTCCTTGCGGTCGTAGGCGCCGAGCCCGCCGTAGGGCTGGAGCAGCCGGTCAGCGGCGGTGATGACGGGCGCGGGGTCGGCGCCGGGCGCGAGCTTGAGGGCGAAGTGGTTGAACGCGCCGTAGAGGTCCCACGCGGTGGCGACCTCCTTGTAGGGCATCCAGAAGATGCCGTAAGTGCGGTTGTCGGGCAGGGCGGCGCCGGGGCGCGACTCGAAGATGTATTCGGGCGACAGCACGATGCCCGCGATGCGGAAACTCTGCCGCCGGCCGTTCATGATGAGCGCGAGCATGTCGCCGGGGTTGAGCTGGTTTGCGACGGCGAAAGCCTCGCCGACGAGGAGCTCGCCGCGCGAGCCGGGCGCGAGCCAGCGGCCGCGGCGCAGGAACAGGCGGTTCAGCTCCGGCTCGCCAAAATCAGGGAGCGAGCGGACGAGCCCGCTGGCGGGTTCGTCGAGCCCCGGCAGGTCGAGCGTCACCTGGCCGGCGATGTCGGTCTGCACCCCGGCGACGCCGGGGAGGGCGGCGAGGCGTTCGCCGAGCTGGTTGGGGGCGCGCTTGACCGAGCCGAAGACGTCGGCGAAGCGGTTGCTCTCGTAGTAGTCGGCCCGGGTGCCATCGAGCGACGTGATGAGGCTGCGCGCCATGATCAGCATCGCGAGGCCGCAGGCCATGACGCATGAGACCGCGGCGATCTGGCCCTTGAGGCGCTTCAGGTCGCGGAGGAGCTTGCGGTCGAGGTGGGCAATCATGGGGAAAGTCTGAAGAGCTGAAGGACTGAA
>JANMTJ010000641.1:0-3982 GCA_031390295.1 Oleiharenicola sp. | reverse complement strand
AACTGGTCGTCGTTGAGCAGCGCCTTGAAGTCGATCGACGGGACCTGTGGCGGACGGTGTGACGGGTCACTGGGGAGGACAAAATCCATGGATTCAGAGGTCAGAGCACAGAGGTCGGGGGCCAGATGCAAGCAGGGAGCGCCACCGTTGCGGACTGCTGGCCGCCCGGTATTTGTCCTCGGTTCTCGCTGCTGCGAAACCGAGGCAAAGGAAAGATTTCGACGGGGGGAGGAAAACGGGCTAAGCCGGGGTCATGGAGATCCAGGGCACCAAGAGCGTGAGCCACACCAAGCTCAGCCTGGGTTGTGGCTACGTGGTGATGTTCATTTTGCTCGCCGGCGGCCTCGGCCTGCTGGCGCTGGCGGCGAACCAGTATCAGCGATCCGGCCCGCGCTGGACCAAGGAAGCGGTGATCCTGGGGGTGATCGGCACCGCGCTGGTGCTGGGTGCCGGGAGCTATATGAAGCTCGCCCGGCGGCTGGTGCGCGAGAGCCAAGCGGAGGACGCGCGGCGGGCGCAGTTCCCCGACCAGCCGTGGAAGTGGAAGAAGGAGTGGCAGGCGCCGTTCCTCGAGTCGGAGACCGGGGCGGGTGCGGCGGGCCTGTGGATCTTTGCGATCATCTGGAATGCCATCAGCCTCCCGGCGGCGTGGATTGTGGGCCACGACGCGAATGCGCCGAAGGCGGCCAACCTGATCTGGCTTTTCCCGCTGGTCGGGCTCGGCGTACTCTGGGGCGCGATCCACCAGACGGTGCGGTGGCGGAAGTTCGGCCGCACGCGCTTCGTGCCCTCGACGATGCCGGGGGCGATCGGCGGCTACCTTGGCGGCGTGATCGAGGTGCCGGCGCGGGTCATGCCCGAGGCCGACGCGCAATTGGCGCTTCGGTGCGTGCGCCGCGAGACGCGCGGCAGCGGCAAGAACCGGCACACGTCCGACGTGGTGCTCTGGGAACACGAGGAGAGCATCGCCCGCGACAAGTGGATCACCGGCACGGGCGGCACGCGCATCCCGGTGCTCTTCTACATCCCGGCGACCTGCGCGGCCACCGACGACAGCGACAGCAACAACGAGGTGGTCTGGCGGTTGTCAGCCAACGCCGCCGTGCCGGGCGTGGACTTCGCCACGCAGTTCAAGGTGCCGGTCTACGCCACGGGCGTGACCGCCCCGCCGCCCGAGCCGGGCGCGCCGCTGCTGGAGGAATACACCGCGCCGCAGCTCGATGCCGCGGGCTTGGGCAGCTGCGGGGTGCGGCGCGAGGGTAGGTGTTTCATTTCAGCGCGAGCCACCTGCCCGGCACCAAGGTCACGACAGCGGTGCTGACGCTCGGCTTCCTCGGCCTGCTCGGGTGGTATTGCCTCCTCGACGTCCCCGGAATCGTGTGGGGCATCACGATCTTCTTCGGACTCATCATCGCCCTCTTCGCCGTGAGCGTGTGGTTCGCCTCCTTCGAGCTGCGCATCGAGGGGAAGGACGTGGTGGTGACCAAGCCCCGGCCCTGGGGTACGAAGGTGACGCGCATGCCGCGCGCGGAGGTGGCGCTGGTGCGCCACGAGAAATCCATGTCGTCGGGCGAAAACCAGTATTTCAAGCTGAGCCTGGTCGGGACAGAGGGCGTGGATCCCGGGGAGACGCCGGCGGCGGGCGAGCCGTTTGCCGTGCGCAAACTGCGCTACCAGCTTGGGCAACTGAAGAAGGAGGGGTCGATCACGCCGGAGAGGCTGAAGGAGCTCCGCGGCGAGCTCATCGCCCAGATGCGGGTGCAGGCGAAGTTCGTCGTGCCCTTCGCCTCGCACATCCCCGGCCAGGCCCGCGCCGAGGTGCTCGGGGACTTGATCCTAAAAACGATCAAGGGGAAGGGGTGAGGCGCGGCCGGCGCCGTCGGCCCGGTCGATCAGGTGTCGGGCGGGACGTGCTTGAGGAGGAACTCGGCGAGCCGGCGGTAGAACGTGACGCGCTCGGCGGCGCGGGGCAGGCCGTGGATGCCCTGGGTGTCCTTGACGATCTCGAAGGGTTTCCGGGCCGACTGGAGGGCGGCGGCCATGCGCTTGGACTGGGAGATGTCGACGGTCATGTCGTCGCCGCCGTGCATGAGGAGGACGGGGCAATTGATGCGGTCGGCGTGCTGGACGGGGGCGACCTTGGCAAAGCGCTCGGCGTGGTCCTTGGGGTCCACATAGTAGTCGGCGCGCCACCGGAAGAGGTCGCTGGCAAAGAAGGTGTCGAACTTGCGTTCGGCGACCCAGTCGTAGACGCCGGCGAAGCCGACGGTGGCGGCGAGGAGGTCGGGGTAACGGGTGGCGAGTGCAAGGGAGATGTAGCCGCCGTAGCTACCGCCGTAGGCGGCAAGGCGCCCGGGGTCGGCGAAGCCGGCGGCGACGGTCCACTGGAGCCCGTCGGCCACGTCGTCCACCGACTGCTCGTGCACGAGAAGGTGGTTGGCAAGCTCGTGTTTTTCGCCGTAGCCGACCGAGCCGCGGTAATTCACCTGCAGCACGCCGTAACCGAGGGCGGCGAGGAACTGCACCTCGGGGTTAAAGCCCCATTGGTCGCGGGCCTGCGGGCCGCCGTGGGAAAGCGCGATCATCGGCACCTTCTGGCCGGACTGGCGGCCGGGCGGCAGGGTGAGGAACGCGGGCACCTGGTAACCGTCGCGCGCGGGGAACCACACCGGCGTCATCTTCGCCCACGTGCGGCCCGCGGCCGCCGGGCGCGCCGTGATGAGCGCGGAGATTTTCCGCGCCGGAGCATCGTATTCGTAGAGGATGCCGGGGGCCACATCGGAGGCGGCGGAGAAGATGACCTTCCCCTGGCCGAGGACGCCGAGGAGGTTGACGGTCTCGCCCGGGAAGTTCTGTTGCAACAGGGCGTGCAGGCGCTGGTATTCGGGATCGAGCCAGATGAACTGCGGCTTCTCGGCCTCGTAGCGGAGCCCCACCGGGACGCCGGTGGCGGGGTTGATGATGGCTTCCACGTCGAGATCGTGCCGCGGGTCGCCGGTGGGTTGGTCGATGAGTCGCTGACGGCGGAAGTCGTATTTCTGCAGCACGCGCCGGCCCGCCCCGTCGGGGTAGCTGAGCAGCGTGCTGTCGCCCGAGGGGTCGAAGTAAACCGGCTGGCTGCGCCGCGGCACGGCGATGGCACGCCAAGGCTGGCCGGGCTGGTCGCGGAAGAGCATGGAGAACTCGCTCCGCTTGCCGGCCGTGACGGTGGCGGGCTTGTGCGGATCGGCGGGATTGGTGGCGATGCCGGCGGCGGTGGCGAGGCGGGCGATGCCCATCTGGTGATCGATGTGCCACGCGATCACGCGGCCGGGGTTGGCCTCGACCTCGGTGACCGCCAGGGTCTTAAGGTTGAGGCGGTTCAGCGGCGAGGAGAAATTGTCGTCGTTGCTGCCCATCAGGGCGAACTTGCCGTCCCACGGCAGCGTCTGGACGAGGTAGTAGAATTCGGCACGGGTGCGCGATTTGAAGCGCTTGGGGTCCCGCAGGTCCTCGTCGACCACGAAGATGCCCTCGAAATACTGCGGCTGGTTGAGGAGATAGAAGATGAGGGCGTTGGGCCCGGTCCAGTGTGCGTTGACCACGTCCTGGTTCGCATCCTGCCGAAGGGCCTTCATCTCATGCGTGTTGAGGTCGAAGGTGATGATCACCTTGTGGTCCTTGAACTCGCGGGTGATGGCGAGATGCGAGCCATCGGGGGCGAGCGAGGCCTGCTCGAATTCCGCGGGCTGGAAGAGGATGTCGATCAGTTCGTCGATGTGGGCCGGAGTGGGAAGGGCGCGGCCCAAGAGGGTCGAGCCGAGCATCAGGGCAAGCGGGACGAGGCGGCGAAGCGGGGCAGTCATCATGTTGTGTGAGTCCCGGCCCGGGGACTTGTGCGCGAATAAACCGTCCCCGTGGTGGACGGTCAAGGCCGCAGGGTATGGACGCAAGGGCGCCCGATTCGCATCACTGCGGGCCATCGATCAGGGTGCGGCCGACC
>JANMTJ010000567.1:0-1719 GCA_031390295.1 Oleiharenicola sp. | reverse complement strand
ACCTCGTCTTCGTGCAAACCCTTCGGGTTGTGGATCGCACCTTCGCGCTCGGCGAGCCCCACGATAATGGCGCCGGCCTCGCGGCAGAACTTCGCCGCGTGATAGCCAACGTTGCCGAGCCCCTGCACGACCAGACGTTTCCCTTCGAGCCCCGCCGCTAAGCTGAGCGCGCGCATGTCGTCTGCCGAGCGGCACGCCTCACACAACGCGTACATCAGGCCGCGCCCCGTCGCCTCACGGCGTCCATGAATGCCGCCTTCGGTGACGGCCTTGCCGGTGACGCATGCGAGCGCTTCGAGCTCACCTGTGTGGAGCTGCCCGTATGTGTCGGCGATCCACGACATCTCCCGCTCGCCAGTGCCGTAATCGGGCGCGGGCACGTCGATGCCGGGCCCGATGAATTTCTTGCGATCGAGCTCGTGGGTGTACCGGCGCGTGATGCGCTCGAGCTGTTCGACCGAATACCGGGCGGGATCGATCTGCACCGCGCCTTTCGCACCGCCGAACGGCACGTCGACGAGGGCGCACTTGTAGGTCATGAGCGCCGCCAGCGCTTTCACCTCGGATTCGTCTACCTGCGGGCTGTAGCGGATGCCACCCTTGGTGGGCAGTTTGTGGTGGCTGTGCTCGGCGCGCCAGGCGTGCACGACTTCGATCGTGCCGTCGGCGTGGCGCACCGGAAACGCAAACGCGTATACCGAGTTGCACGTTTTAATCTGCTCGAGGAGACCCGATGCGTGCTTGCTGAACGTCGCTGCGTGATCGAAGTACGCGTTGACGTTGTCTTCGAAGTTCTTCGGGCGACTGCGGTCGGCGACGGCCATGGCCGCATTATAGGTGGTAGGATTGCGCCATGGCACCAACGGTGTTTTGCGCGAAACTGCAGAAGAATCTTCCCGGACTCGACGAACAACCGTGGCCCGGCGAGCTTGGCAAGCGCATCCAGGACAAGGTCTCGGCGCAGGCGTGGAAGATGTGGGAAGACCGCATGAAGATGATCCTTAACGAGTACCGCCTGATGCCGTGGCAGAAGGAAGCCCAGCAGCTGATGGCCAAGCAGATGGAGGATTTCTTCTTCGGCGGCGGCGATGCTTTACCCGCGGAATATAAACCCGAAAAATCCGGTTAGTGGTTGGTGGTTGGCGGAACTTGTCCTGAATTTGGACGCACCGAGCACTTGCCCAAAACCATCAACCACGAACCACCACCCACACACAGAGAGGCGTATACTGAATTTGTCGTGCGCCTGATCGACGGGTTCTGCGCAGTGCCGAACGAGCTGTTCCCCAGCCTCTGCTCCCACTCCGCACACAACACTTCGAGGTGAACGATCGGCGCGGACCGTCCGGTCCGCCCGGGATTTTTTACGGGTCCCATAGGGGACCGAGGAGTCAGCGTTATGGGTCGCAAGCTGTACGTGGGGAACCTTCCGTATCAGACCGGCGAAACCGAGCTCACCGAGCTCTTCAGCCGGGCGGGCACCGTGGAAAGTGCGCGCATCATGCGCGACATGGCCACGGGCCGAGCGCGGGGATTCGGGTTCGTCGAGATGGCCAGCGACGAAGAAGCTCAGAAGGCGATCTCCGAGCTGAACGAATTCAAGATGGAAGGACGCCCGCTGGTCGTCAATGAGGCGCGGCCCAAGCCCATGGGTGGTGGCGGCGGCGGTGGTGGCGGCTTCGAGCGCGGCAACCGCGGCGGCGGTGGTGGCGGCGGCGG
>JANMTJ010000479.1:0-2888 GCA_031390295.1 Oleiharenicola sp. | reverse complement strand
GCGTCGAGGTCGGCGCGCAGGTGTGCGATCATTTTGGCAAAGCGCACGACGTAGGTCGCGGCCTTCTCCGGTGCGCTGTCGGCCTCGCCCTGGTGCCAGAGGATGCCGGCGAGCCAACCGTGCTTGAGCGCCTCCCGGGCGCGGGCGACGGCATTGACATAGTGTGGTGATCCGGGCGTCCACTCATCGAGCGCGCTGCCACCGAAGGCCGCGGGCACGAGTCCGATGACCGCCGCCGGATCGGCGTCGGCGAGCACGGCGCCGAAGGTCTTGCCCAAACCAGTGCCGATGCGTTCGGGTTTGTCGAAGTGCATCGGATCCACCGCCGGCACCCACGCCAGTTCCTTCGTGAGCATGAATACCCGCGGGTGCGGCACCAGGTCCGGCGCCTCGACCACGCCGCGCCCGGCCATGTTGGACTGCCCGATGAGCAGGAATATTCGCATGTTCTCCGGCGCTGCTTGGGCATGCGTTCCACCCAACAGACCAAGCGACATGACGAGGAACGGGACCGGACGGGACAACGGGGTGAATGTCACAATCGGGCACGATGCAAACCCACCGGCCAAGCGCAAGCCCGGCATCCACGGAGAGCCGGTTGGCCATAAATCCACCATGGCGGCATTTTCCTGGTTAGCTTAAGTTCATGCGTCCCCTCGCGGTACCGGCAACATGCCCATGCGATGATGGAACAGGTGATCGACGCCTGGATCGCGGCGAGCAAGTAGGCGGAACGTTCAGCGCGCCAGGCCGGACTCGAACGCCACCAGTTTGGGTGCCGGGCCGGCCCAGCGTGCACCGGCCGCCGCCAGGCCCAGACCCTCGCAGGCGGCGCGGGCGAGGTGAGCATCGAGCCCGGGCACGTAGGTAAAATCCTGCCCGTCGACCCGTTGACGGGCGAGGTGCAGCTCTGGAATGGGAATGATTGCTGCACTCCGGTGCAGCTCCGCCACGCAAGCGACGTGCACGGCGGCCATTTCCGGCGTGCAGATAAAGACCGGATCGCCCCGCCGGCGCGCCAGCACCTCGCGCAGCATGCGCTCCCGGGTGATGGCCTCCGGCGCGGCGGTTTGCTCCCAGCCGTCCTCCGGTATGGTCAGCCGCGCATGACTGTCCTGCACCCATTCAGCCTCGCCGTTCTCCCCGATGATGCGCAGGGACGGACGGCCGATCTCCTTGGAACTGTGCGTACCGTAGAAATCCAGCTGCAGGCCGCCGGCCGTCTCCAGGCGGACCACGGCGGTATCGAACGACTCGATGGCCTGCGCCCGGTAAAGCTCGGCGCCAAGCCGCACCGGCCGGGCCAGGCCGTGCTCCTTGGATCCGGCAAGAAACAGCATCACCATGAGGAAATGGGACATCGCGTTGCTGACCGGGGAATCCAGCACCAGATCAGACCCGAGCCCGAGCCGACCAGCCCAGGCATTGCGGGTGTAGTAGGCGTGGCTGCGGGGCCAGGCCGCGTGCACCACCAACCGGCGAAGCGGACCGATGGCCCCGGCGAGAATCCGCTGCTTGAGCGCCATCACCTCGGGCGCATGCAGGTACTGGAAACCAACCGCCACCAACCGGCCGGAAGCCGCCGCCGCGGCCTGTATGGACCCAACGTCGTCCGGCGCCGCCGCAAGCGGTTTTTCCACCAGCACATCCACGCCCGCCTGTAGCAGCGCGATGGTCATGCGGGCGTGCAGATGGATCGGCGTCGGCACCACGACCAGGTCGAGTTGCAGGCGGGGCAGGGCCGCGACCAGCTCCGCGAAGCCTGGCAGCACCTCGCAGCCTGCGCCCCGCAACTGGCCGGCCGCCACGGTGTCTCTTTCCGGCGGAAACGCCACCGCGGCCGCAAGCCGGATTTCGCCGCGCGCGTCGAAGTCGCGGAGATGCTGCAGGTGCACGGCACCGTAGCCGCCGAGACCAACGAGGCCGACACGCGGGGGATTCATGTGAGGGTCTCCATGGCTCCGGCGGACCGGCCGGAAAAAAGGGGATAAAGCATGGGCAGGGTCCAGCATTTGGGGGGCCGGGCGCAGCTCAACGGCCCGTTCTGGTAACAGTTAGATTACATCATGATTGCCGATTGGTGGCTTGAACCTAGCCTCGTTTCACCCCGTCCGGCCTCCGCCCGGACTCACCTCCACCCCGCATGTCCTTCGGCAATTTCCACGTCATCGACGTGGCGGTCATCGTCGCCTACCTCGGCACCGTCATCTGGTTCGGCTGGCGCAGCTCGCACCAGACCGCCAGCGAGGAGGGTTTCTTTCTCGCCGGCCGCAAGCTCGGCAAACTCTATCAGTTTTTCCTCAGCTTCGGTAACGCCACCGAGCCGCAGGGCGCCGTGAGCACCGCCAGCCTCGTCCTGCAGCGCGGTGTCACCGGCGTGTGGTTCGCCTACCAGACCGTGTTCATGAACCCCTACTTCTGGTTCATGAACACCTGGTTCCGACGCGTGCGGCTCGTCACGCTCGCCGACATGTTTGAGGACCGGCTCGGCAGCCGGGGGCTCAGCCGCTTCTACGCACTGTTCCAGGTCTTCGTCGCCTGTGCGCTCCTGGGTTTCGGCAACTTCGTCGCCTACAAGATCGCCTCGTCCATCGTCATCAAGCCCGAGGCGCAATGGACCCCCGCCGACCGCGCCGCCGTCGACGGCTACGTGGAGCTTAAACAGCTCGAGCAAAAAGCCGCCACCGGCACCCTGACGACGGACACCCGCCCGCGGCTCGACGCCCTGCGCGACCGCCACGCGCGCGGTGAGCTGCACAGCTACATCACCGTGCTGCCCTCGCTCCCGTTCTATCTCACCTTCGCGGTGGTCATCGGCGCCTACATGATCCTTGGCGGCATGGCCGCGGCCGCGCTGAACGAGGCGCTGCAGGGCGTGCTCATCATCG
>JANMTJ010000603.1:0-4134 GCA_031390295.1 Oleiharenicola sp. | reverse complement strand
GGGCGGGAGTTTGAAGCTGGGTCTGATCGGCCCAGAGCGCCGAGTTGGCCGGCGGCGACATGGTGGGCGTTCCGCCCCAGGTGCATGACTGTGACCATGCGGGTCGGGCGCCGCCTATCAGAAACGTCGCCACCGCTAGTGGCAGGAAGAGCCGGGCAAGGTGATTTCGCATCGGTCACTCCGATCTACGCACAACTAGCTAGCTACTAGCTAGGAGAGGAGGATCCTCCCACGGACGAATAGCAGAAACCGTGCCCACGCCCTGCGATGACTCCTGCGCCACGAACCACCGGAGTCTAGCAAAGGGAAGCCACCACCCTGATGTGATCAGGGTCGCATTCTGCTCCGCAGGCGGCGCGAATCGTGCGAGGCCAGGTGTGACCGCCCGCAGAAGATGCGCGCGGTGCTTACCACAAGCAAGATGGATGCATTTGGCCTATTTCCACCCCGATTCGCCCAAGGCATAGTGAGCTCCTGTCGCAGTTCCTTCGGCGGTAAGGGCTTTCCCTATCGCCTAGTTGCTCTCACCGAAAGGCCCCAGAATGCACAGGAGATGGTCCAGTCGCTCGGCCTCGCCGCCTCGGGCCGCACAGGCCCCGAATGAAGAGAGGCGGACAGGCCCGCGTGGGACGGGGCCGGTCACCGTTCCCCTTCCCCAGCGAGCGGCAGCAGCTCTGCGCCAGTCGGAGATGGAGATGCAACTCCGGACCGAGATCGCGGATCGCGAGCAGACGGAACGGGCGCTGCGGCGGAGCGAGCAGTGGTTGAGAGCCGTGATCGAGAACGAACCCGAGTGCGTGAAGGTGGTGGGGACGGACGGGAGAGTCCTTCAGATCAACGCCTCGGGTCTGGCCATGCTGGAGGCAGACACCGTGGAGGAGATCAATGCCCGAGGACTGGCCAGCTTTGTCGTGCCCGAAGATCAAGCCAACTTTGCCGCCCTGCATCAGCGGGTCATCGGCGGCGAACGAGGCTTGTTGGAGTTCGAGGTCATCGGACTTCGCGGCACGAGACGCTGGCTGGAAACCCACGCGGCTCCGATATCGGACCCGGACAATCACACGACCCTGCTTCTGGGGATCACGCGCGACGTTACCGAGCGCAAGCGCGCCGAACAGGGGCGCAACCTCGCGGCCAGCGTGTTCATCCACGCGAGCGAAGCCATCACCATCACCGACGCCTTCGGGACGATCATCGAGGTGAACGACGCCTTCACCGCGATCACCGGCTACGCCCGGGAGGAGGTGCTCGGCAGGAACCCGCGACTTCTCCACTCGGGTCGTCAGGGTCCTGATTTCTACGCCGCCATGTGGAGAGATCTGGGCGAGAAGGGCGACTGGCATGGCGAGGTCTGGAACCGCCGCAAGGGCGGAGAACTCTATGCGCAGATGCTCACCATCAGCGCGGTTCGGGATGCGCAGGGACGCACCCAACAGTACGTGGCCCTCTCCTCCGACATCACCGCGCTCAAGGAGCACGGGCAGAAACTGGAGTACGTCGCTCACTACGATGCCCTGACCCGGCTGCCCAACCGGGTGCTGCTGGCCGACCGTCTGCACCAGAGCATGGCGCAGTGTCACCGGCGCGGTCAGCCTCTGGCCGTCGTCTACCTCGACCTTGATGGGTTCAAGGCCATCAACGACCGCCACGGGCACGAAGCGGGCGACCGGATGTTGATCGCCCTGGCCACCAGTATGCGCGAAGTTCTTCGCGAGGGGGACACCCTCGCGCGCATCGGTGGCGACGAGTTCGTGGCGGTGCTCGTCGACCTTGAGGGCGTGGATGCGCGCGTCCCCATAATAAGCCGGCTGCTGGCCGCGGCCGCCCAGATGGTGAACGTCGATGGCCTGATGCTTCGTGTCTCCGCGAGCCTCGGCGTCACGTTCTACCCCGATGGGGAAGAGGTCGATGCCGACCAGCTGCTGCGGCGGGCCGACCAGGCCATGTATCAGGCCAAGCTGGCCGGCAAGAACCGCTACCACGTCTTCGATGCCGTTCGGGACAGCAGTATCCGCAGCCATCATGAAGGCGTGGATCGGATTCGCCGCGCGTTAAGAGACCGTGAGCTCGTGCTGCACTACCAGCCCAAGGTGGACATGTGCACGGGAACGGTTATCGGGGCCGAGGCCCTGCTTCGGTGGCAGCACCCGGAGAGGGGACTGCTTCTCCCTGCCATGTTTCTGCCGACCATCGAGGATGATCCTCTGGCCGTCGAGGTCGGCGAGTGGGTGATCGATTCCGCGCTGACCCAGATGGAATCCTGGCGGGAGGCCGGCCTGTGCATCCCGGTCAGCGTGAACGTCTGCGCCCGCCAGTTGCAGGATGCGAGCTTTGTCGAGCGGTTGCGCGAGCTTCTGGCCGCGCATCCTCGCGTCAGTCCAGGCGACCTGGAAATGGAAGTGCTGGAGACCAGCGCGCTGCGGGACCTGGTCCATGTATCCAACGTCATCGAAGCCTGTGGTGAAATCGGGGTGAGCTTCACCCTGGATGACTTTGGGACCGGGTACTCCTCGCTGACCTATCTCAAACGTCTGCCGGTCGCCCGCCTGAAGATCGACCAGAGCTTTGTGCGCGACATGCTCGATGACCCCGATGACCTGGCGATCCTCGAAGGCGTGCTCGGCATGGCCACGGCCTTTCGTCGCGAAGTCGTCGCCGAAGGGGTGGAGAACATGGAGCAAGGCGCAATGCTGCTCCAACTCGGCTGTCAGCGGGCGCAGGGCTATGGCATCGCTCGCCCCATGCCGGCCGAGGCCATGCCTGCGTGGTCGGCGGCCTGGCGCAACGACCCGTCGTGGGGCGAGTTGCCGGTGGTGAGTCGCGACGACCTGCCGCTGCTTTTCGCCAGCGCCCGGCATCGCGCGTGGATCGCCGTGGTGGAGAACCAACTCAAGGGTGCGCCGGGGGTTCAGCCGCCGCTCGATCATCATCAGTGCCACATCGGACGGTGGCTGGACGGGAAGGGCTTGGCCCGCCACGGCCGGCACCCGGCCTTTCATCCTATCGAGCAACTCCACCGCGCGGCGCATGCCCTTGTGGCCGAACTCCTGGCCCTTCAGGCCGGCGGGAGCGGCTCCGAGGCTCTGTCCAGGCTCGGTGAACTCCACGGAATCGGCGAGGCCCTGATCGAGCAGTTCAAGTCTCTGTGCCGGGAAGCCGGCACACAGGGCGCGCATGACTCCGGCGCGGCACGGCGCCCCTAGCTGGTTAGGGGACCGCGATATGGGGGGAGGGGCCGAGACTACTCAGCGTTCCACGAGAGTCACGCTGAGGGTGAGGGCCTTGCCCTCGCGCACCACCGACACCTTGACCGTCTGCCCGACCTTCGCGGTCTTGAGCAAGTCGGAGAAGGTCTGGAGGTTCGCCATCTCGACGGCGTCGAACTTCATCATGACGTCGCCTTCCTTGAGGCCGGCCTTTTCCGCGGGCGACCCGGGAAGGACGCCGCCCACGCGCACGCCGGGGCCGGTGAAAGCGAAGTCGGGGACGCTGCCGAAGCTGACGCGGCGGCCCTGGGCCTGGTCGCCGCTCGGAGTCACGGGCGGTGCTAGCGGGGGCGCCCCGGGCGTGCCCGCCTTCGGGATGGTGTTAGTGAGAGGCGTCTCTCGCTCGGCGAGGTACGCGATGCCTTCGCGCGCGAACGACGCCACCTTGACGAGGCCGGCGGCGTCGATCTTGTCCGGGGTGTCCGAGGCGCGGTGATAGTCGGCATGCGCGCTGGTGAAGAGCTGGATGGCGGGCACATTCTTCCGGATGAAGCTCATCTGGTCCGAGGACTGCATCGAGTCGGGAATCAGCCGGCTCTCGACCCCGGTCACGAAGCCCGCGCCGCGGAAAATGTGCTGCCACTCCGACGCGGTGCCGGTGCCGAGGACGGATATCTTGTCCTTGCCGAGCCGGCCCACGGTGTCGAGGTTGATGACGCCGATGACCTGATCGAGAGGCATCTTCGGGTGCTCGACGTACCAGGCCGAGCCCTTGAGCCCCGCTTCCTCGGCCGAGAAGGCGATGAACATCAGTGTCCTCGAGGGCTGGCCCGCGGCCTTGAGCGCCTTCGCGAGTTCGAGCATCACCGAGACGCCGCTGGCGTTGTCATCGGCGCCGTTGTGAGGCTTGCCCTCATCGCCCTTGTGG
>JANMTJ010000440.1:0-2960 GCA_031390295.1 Oleiharenicola sp. | reverse complement strand
CTCGACCGGATAGGTTTCCTTGGAATCGATCGGGCCCTTGCCATCGACGGGCCGGCCCAGGGCGTCGACCACGCGGCCGAGGAGGGCCTTGCCGACGGGGATGGAGAGGAGCTTGCCGGTGGTGGCGACCTCGTCGCCCTGTTTGAGCTGGGAGACGTCGCCGAGGATGACGCAGCCGACCTCGTCCTCTTCCAGGTTCAGCGCGATGCCGATGACACCGCCGGGAAACGAGACCATCTCGTTGTACATGACGTCGGAGAGGCCCTCGATCTTGGCCACGCCGTCGGCGATGGTGCGGATGATGCCGGTGTTCTTGCGGGCCGCCTTGGTGGAAAGCTTGGCGATCTGTTGTTCGATTTGTTCGATGACGTTGCTCATGGCGTGATGGGAAAAAGGGGCGGCGGGGCGGGGTTAGAGGGAAAGGGTGGCCAGCTGGCCGGCGACGGAGGACTCGTAGATGTCGGAGCCGACGCGGACGCGAAGACCGGCGAGCAGCTTGGCGTTGGGCTTGGCCGAGGCGGTGACCGTGCGCGAGTAGCGCTTGGTCATGGCGTCCTCGATCTGCTTCAGTGTGGCGGCGGAGACGGGGCCGGCGTGCTCGACCTCGGCGCGCGACTTGGCGAGCTCGAGGGCGATGCGATGGTGGTAGGCCTTGAGGAGCGCGACGGGCCGGCGGGGCGCATGCTGCTCCACCCAGCCCAGCACGCCGGTGACCTGCTCGGGCGACACGACGCCGTTGACGACGCTCAGCTTGAAGAGCTGTTTCGCGAGAAGCTTGGTTTGTTTGTCGGCGGCCATCTACGAATGGGAAAGGGGGAAGGGACGATCAGAGCACCGTGAGTTCTTTCGTGGCGGCCTCGTTGAAGGCGGCGCGGTCGGCGTCGGAGAGCTTCTTGGCGAGCACCTGCTCGGTGGTCTTGACGACGAGGCGGGCGATTTCACCCCGGGCTTCGTTGAGCATTTTCCGGTGCTCGAGCTCGATGGCCTGCTGGGCCTTGACGAGCAGATCGGCGGCGCGGGTGATCGCGTCGGCCTGCTGCTTGTCGCCGAAGTCCTTGGCGGCCTTGCGGGCCTCGTCGATGGCCTTCTGGGCCTCGAGTTGGGCGGCCTTGATGATGCCGGCGCTCTCCTGCTGCGCGGCGGCGAGGCGGGCCTGGGTTTCCTCGGCGTGCTTGAGTCCGGCGGCGATCTTTTGGTTTCGCTCCTCCATCGTGGCGATCGTGGGCTTGATGCCGAACTTGTAGAGGACGCCGAACAGGATCAGGAAGCTGATGAGCTGGAAAAGGATCAGCTTCGGTTCCACGCCGAAGTGCTCGAAGGTCTGCTGGAGGCCGTCCAGGGGGCTGGTGGCGAGGAGGTGTGGCAGCATGGAGATAAAGGGAAGGACGACGCGAGGACGTGGGCTTCGCGTCGCCGGTTAACGGGAGTTAATTAAGGGGTCGGAGCCATCTGGTTGGCCGCGAGGAACAGCGCGAGGATGCCGAGACCTTCGGCAAGCGCCATACCGATGATGGCTTGGACGAGGATCTTGCCGGAAGCGCCGGGATTGCGACCGACGGCTTCAGCAGCCTTCTGGCCAATGAGACCGACGCCGAGACCGGCGCCGAGCAGACCGAGACCGCTGGCGATGTTGCCAGTAATTTCAGCGAGGATGGGATACATGTGGGTGGATGGGTTGGTGGTTGTGGTTTCCGCCGTGCGCACGCGAAGCACGCTCCCGGCGGGAAAGGATCAGTGGTGGACCTCGGCGGCGTGGCCGCCCTCGTGGTCGTGATCATCGCCGTGGTTGCAGAGCAGGCCGATGTAGACGGAGGTCAGCAGCGTGAAGACGAGCGCCTGGATCAGGCCGACGAGCAGCTCCATGAAATAGAACACAAAGAAGAAGCCAGTGCCGTGGAGGAGGTTCTCGCCGCCGAACACATTGCCGAAAAGACGGACCGACAGGGTGAAGGGGCGGATCGCGATGGAGAAAACCTCGATCAGGCCGACGAAGAGGAACACCAGGGCGAGGATCGGGTAGAGCCAACCGGGCGTCTCGGCCTTGTCTGCTTTGTTGCCGAAGAGATCCTTGATGATCAGGGCGGGGCCGGCGTACTTCAAGACGATGATGGCCCAGCCGCCAAAGGAAATGAGCGCGAGGGCGATTGTGCCGTTGAAATCGGAGTTGAACGGACGGATGAGCGGCTTGGTCATGTGGAAGTGGCCATCCACGTCATGACCCCAGCCAATCGTGCCGACGCCGGGCAGGAGGCCCATCCAGTTATTCACCAGGATAAAAACAAAGAAGGTGACGAGCAGCGGGAATGCGGCGGGGAACGCCTTCTTGCCGACAATGGGTTCGAACAGATCGCGCAGGCCTTCCAGCAGGGACTCGAAAACAGCCTGACCCTTGCCTGGCAACACGGACGGTTTGCCGAGCACGACAAAAATGCAGGCGATGATCAGGGCGGATACCGCCCAGCCGGTCACCATGCTGCTGGTGATGTTGCCTGATTCCACCAGCCGGGCCGCAGCGGGCGAGACACCTTCACTGGCATGGGCCACAGTCACGAGACAAACCGCAGAGATCAGACCGAGAAATTTGTTGATGGACAGCATGGTTGCGGCGGGAAGCCGTTCAAGAAAGGGGACATTAGGAAGGTTTTCGCCCGGCGATGCGTCAACCCCTGAAATCAGAAATTGCGAGGCGGACCGGTTAATTAGCCGCCGCCGGAATTCAACGGCCGCCCGCTTATGCCCGGCTCGCCGCCGCGCTTGCCAGCCACAGTAATGTCGGACAGTTGTAAAACATGGAGCAGAGCACCCCGACCCTTTTGGCTCGAACCAACCAGCCCCGTTATCCCAACGGCGAGCGGAAGCTGGCCCGCAATGTATTCATGCAAGTGACCTGGGGGCTGCTGGCGCTGACGGCCCTGGGACAGTTGCTGCTGCTGGTGTGGCTGGATGTGATGTCCTGACGG
>JANMTJ010000425.1:0-4415 GCA_031390295.1 Oleiharenicola sp. | reverse complement strand
ACGGCGACGGCGCCGTCGAGCACGCGGAGCGAGCGCTCCACCTCGGCCGTGAAATCCACGTGTCCGGGGGTGTCGATGATGTTGATGCGCTGCTTGATGCCCTTCCAGGGGCCCCAGGAGGCGTTCCAGGCGCAGGAAATGGCGGCGGCGGTGATCGTGATGCCACGCTCGCGCTCCTGCTCCATCCAGTCGGTCACCGTGGTGCCTTCGTGGACTTCGCCCATCTTATGGACGGCGCCGGAGTAGAAAAGGATGCGCTCGGTCGTGGTCGTCTTGCCGGCGTCAATGTGCGCGGCGATACCGATGTTACGCGTCCACTCGAGGGGGAACGGACGATCCTTCGAGTTGACGGACGAGATCTTGGCCTTGTCGGTAACGACAGTGATATTGATGGAAGACGCGACGGACATGCTTGAAATTCCTTACCAGCGGAGATGGGCGAAGGCGCGGTTGGCCTGGGCCATCTTGTGCATCTCTTCCTTCTTCTTCACGACCGAGCCGGTATTGTTGTAGGCGTCGATGATCTCGGCGGCGATGGCTTCGCGCATCGGGGTGCCCTTGCGGCCGGTGGCGGCGTTGACAATCCAGCGGAGGGCCAGCGATTCCTGGCGCTCAAAGGAAATCTCGACGGGCACCTGGTAGGTGGCGCCACCGACGCGGCGGCTCTTGACCTCGAGCTTGGGCCGGGCGTTTTCCATCGCACCCATCAGCAGGTCGACCGGGTCGCCCTTCTGGAGCTTCTCGCTCACCTTCTCGAAGGCGCCGTAAACGATGCGCTCGGCGAGCGTGCGCTTGCCGCTCTTCATGATGACGTTGATCAGGTGGGTCACCAGCGCGCTGTTGTAGCGGACATCCGGGACGGTGGTGCGGTGAGTGGCTCTGCGACGACGTGACATGGCGGCTTAAAAGAACGGGGGTTAGGAGGCCTTGGCGGCTTTCGGGCGTTTGACGCCGTATTTGGAACGGGAACGGCGGCGCTTCTCCACGCCGGTGGCGTCGAGGGTGCCGCGAACGATGTGGTAACGCACGCCGGGGAGATCCTTCACGCGGCCGCCGCGCACGAGCACAATGGAGTGCTCCTGGAGGTTGTGGCCCTCGTCGGGGATGTAGGAGATGACCTCCGTACCATTCGTGAGGCGGACCTTGGCGACCTTGCGGATGGCCGAGTTCGGCTTCTTCGGCGTGCGGGTCATGACCTGCACACAGACGCCGCGGCGGAAGGGGTTACCCTGCAACGCCGGAGCCTTGGACTTCGCAACGACTTTGCGGCGTCCTTTTCTCACGAGTTGGTTGATGGTTGGCATGTGGTTGGTATGGAAGGTTTGGAAAGTGGAAAAGGCGCGGAACCTACCGGAGCAAGAGCCTCCGGCAAGAACTAATTCGCGCTTAATGGGAAAACACGGTTTCGAGAGGGAAATTCCCGAAATCGCGGCGTCTCAGGTGCCTCTACAGTTTGGCTGCAGGGGCTGTAAGTGACGATAGGGATGGTTAGAAAAGCAGGTCGGCGGAGAGCACTTCAAGAGTTAAATCAAAAAATCCCCCGAAAAGTTGTTCACAGCTCTTCTTTCTCCCTGAAAGTCAGTTGTAAAAACCCCACCTCCCCTGCCCTTCGGTCATTGGCCAAGGCGGTCAAAAGCGCGGTTGGCTATGAGATTGGTATTCGATCGCACCCGCCGGCGCCCAATGGGTCTCAGCCTTTACCAAGGCTACGGCCTGACAAGATGGCTGGTTGATTTCGGACGAGCCGAAATCAAAAAGAACGCCCGGCCGGTGAAGGCCGGGCGAGAGACACCCGGAGCAAAGCTCTACGGGCATCTTTTTGGCGGGAGGATCTTCAGATTCCCAATTTCCATGGGGAAAACAAGGCCATTTTTTGCCGGGCGACGGCCCGGACAAACACCGGGCTGGCAGCAGCCAGCAACGGTGCACCATGGCCCCGACTTACGGCGTTACCACGGCTGCTCCTCGTCTGGCGTGACATTCCACCCTCAGCGTGTCTTTCTGGATTTTGATGAGCTCGATCAAGTCCACCGGCATTTCCAATGAAAAATTCCGGCCCTGGCTTTACCATGAACTCGGGCGCGCCCTCAAACAGGGTCTGCTGCTTCTGGTCGTGGGTCTGATCACCGCGTGGGGTTTGACCGCACTCTCACCTGCCCTTTCCAGCGGCTGGTCGTCCTTCAACTACCGGCTGTCCAGTGTGGCGCTGGACCAGCATCCCCTCGCCTTGGCGCGCACCTATGCGAGCCGGCTGCGGGAGAGCGAATATGGCTGGGCTCCGCTCAGCCTGGCGACGCCTTTCAATGTCACGGCCGCACGACAGGCTCTGCGGCGCGACTATCCCGAGGTCGCCAGCGTGCTCAACGGCGTGCCCCAAGTGCCGCGCGCGCTCACGCTCAAGAACGCCAACCCCGCCAGATTTGAAGAGCGTCTGGCCGCCTACTTGCAG
Organism: Oleiharenicola sp.; assembly: GCA_031390295.1. Classification (GTDB taxonomy): domain Bacteria; phylum Verrucomicrobiota; class Verrucomicrobiia; order Opitutales; family Opitutaceae; genus Lacunisphaera. Next base: position 1,966 of record JANMTJ010000425.1, on the reverse strand, counting down.
CGCTACAACCAGATCGAGTCCGGTCGTTTCACCCGGCTTTACGACCGGGACGACATGTTCTCCGCGCCCAATGCCAATGTAAAACTGGGCCTCTTTGTGACCAAGCTGTTTGGCCTGCCCGATGCGTTCATCTATACGGTAGGGACTATTTTTGCCGGGGGCGCCGCCGGGGTGATGCTGTTCTCCACGGTGCTGGCCCTCTCGGCCGTACCCCTCTGGAGGTCCCGGCGGCCGGCGCGCACCTGGCTGAAGCTCTTTGTCTGGCCCACCCTCGCCAGCACCCTCGTGTGGGCGGCTATTTTGATCATGGCTTTGTCGGCCGCGGTGTTCGGCGGACTCACTCCCAATACCTCCGTCCTCGCGCTGCTCGCCACCCTCCCCCTGCTGTTTGTCTTCGCCAAAGTGCCGCTGCACCTCGCCGAAACCCTCGTGCAGAACAAGACGCCCCCCGCGAAATGGGACGGCGTTGATCGCCGGAAACCCCGGCCGCCGGAGTCCACCACCACCGTCCCGCCGATCGGTGGGGCGTGAGGCGCCAAAGAAAAAGCCGCGGATTTCTCCGCGGCTTTGAAGTTGAATTGACCGGCACTTAGCTGGCCTCGGCCGTGGCCTTGGGAGCCTCGTCCATCGGGATGTCGCCGCCGAGTGGCAGCGTCACCCGGAGCTTCTTGTAAGCCGGGAGGCCCGTGCCCGCCGGGATCAGGTGACCCATGATGACGTTCTCCTTGAAGCCCTTCAGGGTATCGACCTTGCCCAGCGTCGAGGCGTCGGTGAGGACGCGCGTCGTCTCCTGGAAGGAGGCGGCCGAGATGAAGCTCTCGGTCTCGAGCGAGGCCTTGGTGATGCCCAGCAGGATCGGCTCGGCCTCGGCGGGTTTGCCGCCGGCGGCGTCGATGCGCTTGTTCTCGCGCAGGAACGCCACGCGGTCGATCTGCTCGCCCCAGAACCACTCGGTGTCACCCGGATCGGAGATGCGGACCTTGCGGAGCATCTGGCGGATGATGACCTCGATGTGCTTGTCGTTGATCGACACGCCCTGGAGACGATAGACTTCCTGCACCTGGCCGATGAGGAACTCATACAGCGCGGTCGGCCCGAGGATCTCGAGGATCTCGTGCGGATCGGCGGAGCCCTCGGTGAGATGCTGACCCTTGTGGACGACGTCGCCGGCCTGCACGATGATGTGCTTGCCGTGCGGGATCAGGTGTTCCTCCTCGGCGCCGGACTCTTCCTGGCGGACGACGAGCTTGCGCTTGCCGCGGATGGAACCCTCGAACGAGACGACACCCTCGATGCGGGCCATCTCGGCGGCTTCCTTCGGGCGGCGGGCTTCGAAGAGCTCGGCCACGCGAGGGAGACCACCGGTGATGTCCTTGGTGACGGAGGCCTGACGCGGCGTCTTGGCGAGCAAGGCGCCGGGCTGAATGATATCACCTTCGGCCACAGCCACTTGCGCACCAGTCGGGATCGAGTAAGAGGCGACCGGCTTGTTGTGGTCGTCGCGGACTTCGATCTGGGGATTGAGGTCTTCCTTGTGCTCGATGACCACGGTCGCGATGCGTCCGGTGGATTCGTCGAGCTCGCGCTTCACGGTCACACCCGGGATCATGTCCTTGAAGTGGAGCGTGCCGGCCTTCTCGGAGAGGACCGGGATGTTGTAGGGATCCCACTGGGCGATGGTCTGGCCTTTGATGACCTTCACGCCGTCGGTGACGGAGAGGAAGGTGCCAACCACGATCGGATAGGACTCCAGCTCGCGATCGTTCTCGTCGATGATCAGCAGCGAGCCGGTCTTGTTGAGGACGATGTTGTGGCCCTCGGCGGTCTGCACAAGGCGGAGACCGCGGTATTTGACGAGACCGGCATTTCGGACCTTGATCTCAGGGTTCTTGGAACCGGCCGAGGCGACACCGCCGATGTGGAAGGTGCGCATGGTGAGCTGCGTGCCGGGCTCGCCGATGGACTG
>JANMTJ010000410.1:0-4658 GCA_031390295.1 Oleiharenicola sp. | reverse complement strand
CATGACATTGAGCTCAGCTGGCTGCTGGTGGAGGCGGCCGAGGTCCTGGGCGACAAGGAATTGCTGGCCCGGGTCAAGACCAAGGCCTTGGCGGTGGCCGCGGTCACCTTGGAACAGGGCTTGGATCAGGATGGCGGCATGTACAACGAGGGCACGCTCCATGGCCCGACCAACACCAACAAGGAATGGTGGGTGCAGGCCGAAGCGGCGGTGGGCTTCCTCAACGCCTACCAGCTGTCGGGCGATCCGCGCTACTACACCCAGGCGCAGGCGAGCTGGAAATTCATCCAGACTTACCTGGTCGACCGGCGCCAGGGCGACTGGCACAGCTTGCTGCGGCGGGATGGGTCGCCCGTCCTCGAAGTCACGCTGTCCAACGGGGCAAAGATGCCGTACGCCAAGCTCAGCCTATGGAAGTGCCCCTATCACAACAGCCGATCCTGCCTCGAACTGGCGGAGCGATTGGCAGCGCTCGCCGGACAGCCAGCCTCAGCCGGCCGGTAACGATACCTGCCCTTTCTCAACGGTCGACCGGGGCACATTGCCCCGAAACAGGATCAATCGGCATAAGCGGTGGACGGTGCGACCTCGAGCTTTGCCTTGACCTCCGGCGGAATCGGCTGCGCCACCATTTTGCCCGCGGCATCAGATGTCACACAGACGGCGGCGATCTCCCCCTGGGCCATGATCGCAGGCAGCACCCGGCCCTCCATCACGTGGCGAAACTGGAAATCATAGATGATGCCGCGCGTCCGGACCTCCTTGACCAGGAGCCGGACCTCCACCGTGTCGTTGAATCGCAGCGGCGCCTTGTACTGGCACGAAGCGCTGACCCGGGGCCAGCCCACGACCCGGCCCGGCACGAACGAGATCAGGGGCAGCCCCAGCGAACGGTAAAAGGCGGTCTCGCAGGCTTCCATCCAGTGGAAGAAGTTCGAGAAGTGCATGATGCCCGCCATGTCGGTCTCGCCGAACTCGACGGTGCGGGTGAGGCGGAATTCATGTGGCATGATCGCAGGATTTCCCCCTCTCCGGTCTTGGCAATCTGTTTCACGTTTACGCCAAGGGGCGTTGGACCAAGTATTAACTGACTGTGAATCCCGTCTACCGCCTGCAACGGTGGCTTGAATCAGCGCCCGCATCCCGTAGCCTCCGCCCATGAACCCCCTACTCAGATTTCTCGCCGCGGGCAGTTTGCTCGTTGCCGCCAGCGCTTACGCTGCCGACGCCTTCCAGGGCAAGGTGAGCCTTGCCATCACCGCCGCCAAGAGCAAGGCCCAGACCCTGAACTATTCCATCAAAGGCCAGAAACTCCGGATGGACATGGAGGCCGATGGCAACACCGTCGCCAGCATCATCGACATGGCCAAGATGGAGATGCTGATGCTCATGCCCGAGCAGAAACAATACATGGTCATGCCGATGAAGAAGCCGGTAGAGAAGGCCATGGAAAAACAGGGCGAAAGCACCGCTGACATCGAGGTCACTGGCAAGACCGAGACTATCCTCGGCTACAAATGCAGCCAGATTCTGGCAAAGGACAAAGGCGTGGTCACCGAGATGTGGGTGGCCGATGGACTGGGTGTCTTCATGGGCATGGGCAGCGGTGGTGGTGGCGGCGGGCCTTTTGGCGGTCGCAAGGGCGGCGGCAACGCCGCCAAGTGGGAAGAAGCCCTCAAGGGCAAGGGCGGGTTCCCGTTGCGCGTGATTTCCCGCGACGCCAAGGGCAAGGAATCCTACCGGATGGAAGCCACCAAGATCGAACCCGGCGCCCTGCCCGATTCGCTGTTCCTGCCCCCGGCTGGATATGAGAAATTCCAGATGCCCGACTTTGGCGGCATGCTGAAGGGTCTCGGCGGGCAATAACCTGTTTTCTTGTAGGTCGGGCTTTACGCCCGACACGTGCGAGCAGCCGCCTTATCCTTAATTGCCAACCTTCAGCAACTCCTCGACCGTCCAAGGAGCAGTGCGGCCGGTCGTTTCGGCGCGAATCTTGGCCACGGTCTCGGGTTTGACCTCGGGGGCGCTATTGCCCCATTCCGAGCGAACGTAGGTCAGGGCATTGGCGATCTGTTCATCCTTCAGGACACCACCGAGTGAAGCCATGGCGCTGTTGTAATCCTTGCCAGCCACCGTGATCGGACCGTGGAGGCCTTGCAGCACGATGCGGATGATGCGCTCATCGCCGCCGGCGAGCCATTCCGAACCGGCCAGCGGGGGGAAGGCGCCAGGAACGCCCATGCCATTGGCCTGGTGACAGGCCATGCAGGTGTTGATGAAGACACGCTTGCCCAGATCACGGGGCGAGGCCACGGCGACCACCATGGCGCCCGGCTTCTCACGCTTGGCGTGCTCATTGACCACCAGCGGGTCAAAGCGGACGGAATTGTGCGCCATGTAGATCGAGCCGAAGAAGACGGCCGCGCACATGACCCCCAGCAACACGAGCGGAAGCATCGAGTAGCCGTCCTTTTTCTCGGGCTTCTGTGACTGCAACTGCGCATGAACCTGCCGGATGCTGTCGTCGCTGGCGCGGGCCTGCTCGACCTTGAAATGGCTGTCGGATATCTGGCTCATCTTAGTGGCCGCCTCCCTTCGGTTTCTCCGCGGGGGCGTTCAAGCTGCGCTCAGTGGGATAATCGTAGGTGTCCTTCAAACTCTGGAGATAGGCGACGAGCGCCTCGGCCCGTTGGGTTGGCACGACCTCCCAGCCTGCGCCCGGGGAGAATTTGCTCGGGAGCTTGATTGCCTTGTAGGAAGCCTGGTTGCCGGCCAGCGGCCTCACTTCATAGAGAAAGGTGTGCGCCGGCATGTTGGTCCCGGGCGCGACCGAGGTCGGGGCGTAAAGCATGCTGTGGAAGAACTCGGCATTGGCGTACGTCCGGGCGCCCACATTCCGCAGGTCCGGCCCCAGGCGGCTCTGACCGATGAGCACGGTCTGGTCGCGGATGTAGTCGCGGGCATAGCTGCCGCGTTCGCCCCACGTGCGTTTGAGGTCAGCCTCAAGATGGCGGACCTGCTGGGTGTGGCAGGTGACGCAACCGAGGTCCTGGTAAACGAGGCGGCCCTGGTCGGCGAGACCCGAGAGCGGCAGCGGATTCAGCGACTCCTCGATCGGGTCCTTGAACTGGCCGAGACTGCCGATCTGCCGGTGGGCGGCCAGCAGCAGGCCGGCCCAGGAGATGGCGAGGGTGGCGAAGACGCCAAGTAAAAGGGCTAGTCCGTTTTTCATGCGTGGCCCTCCTTGGCCGCCACGGCCAGTCCCGGAGGATTATTTATCTGTGCCAACGGCGTACCCTGCGAGTTGAAGGGACAAGCGAGCCAGAAGAAATTGATCAGGAAGGCCAGATGACCGACCAGCAGGACACCGAGCGACACGGAATGAAAGGTGTGCCAGCCCGCCAGCGCCTTGGTGATTTCGGCGAACGGCACGGCTGCGTCGTGCAACAGGTGGGCCTGCTGCCAGCCGGCACCGAACAAGCCCGCGGTCACGAGCACCACCCCCAGCACCGTGCAGCCATAATGCGCCTGGACCAGGGCCGTGGAACGCCATTCACGGCCGGTGAGGCGGGGCAGGAAGAAATAGGCGGCACCGAACATGGCGGTCGAAAAGCACGCGTACAAGATCAGCCAGTCACGCAGGCCGGTCAGCAGGGTGAACTGGGCGTACTCCGCGATGCTCCGTAGCGAGAGCGCGAGACCCAGCCCTGAACTGAGCAGAAAGCCCGCGATGCTGAGCGCAATGAAGCGCAGGCTGAGACTGCTGTTCACCAAACCCAGCCGGCCGGACAACGTGCCGAGAAAATTAAGGCTGATGATGACCAAGGGGAGAACCAGCATCATGTTGGCGACGATCCCGAGGGTGGGAATCCACACGGGCACCGGGGCACCGATCAGGCGGCTGCCACCGGCCAGGGCGGTCGAGCCCACCAGCCACCAGAACGCGAGCGGGGCCAGGTAGTAGTAGCTGACCGGCTTGCCGAGCAGTTTGGGCAGGAAGTAGTAGATGGCCGCGAGGGCCATGGGCAGGAACCAGAGGCCGTAGAGCCCGTGGACGTACCAGGCGTTGACGACGGGCTGCAGCACACCGCGCACCGGCGCCTTGAACAGCATCACCTGGGCGATGGTGTAGAGCCAGGGGAACCAGAAGGCCGCGCCGAAGATATACCACTGCGAGGCGTAGACATTCTCGGTGTTGCGGATGCTGAAGGTCGTGACCACCCACACGCCGATGATGGCATAGGCGGCGAGAAGGAGCAGCGTCACAAAGCGCGGCATCTCGAGCAGCTCGAACGAGGTGGAGTAACCGGCGAGAATGCCGCCGATGCCGAGCACGACGCCGACGTTCCAGAACTTGGCCGCAACAAACAGCCAGCCGCCGTGGCGCAGCGTGGTCGCCGACAGGCGCGCCATCAGCCACAAGCCGAAGGCAAAGGCCGCGTTCATGCCCCAGCCATAAACCAGGGCGTTCTGGGCGGCGGGAGCGAGGCGGCCGTGGGTAAACCATGCACAATTGGCCAGGAAAGCCGGAGTGTGGAGCTGGATGGCCGCGGCCAGTTGCAGGACCCCGCCGAGCAGCAGCCAGAACAAGGCCGAACCAAGGAAGACGAGCACCGGCCACTTGGCGGAGGCGTCTATCTCCCTCTGCTCGGTCCGGG
>JANMTJ010000398.1:0-2364 GCA_031390295.1 Oleiharenicola sp. | reverse complement strand
TCGAAGGCTTCCTGGAACTCGCGGAAGAGCGCCGGCAGCTTGTCCACGTAGTCCGGTGCGCTCATCTGGGCGAGGTAGTCGGCGGTCAGCAGGGCGAAGGCCATGTGCCGGCCCTCCTCGCTGCGGAACGAAATCTGGCTGATCTTGCTGCGCGGGCCCGTGCAGATGATGGCCGCGCAGATGTCTTCCACCTCCGTCGCAGTCACGCCCATGCGGGGCAGGTATTCGCGGGCGAATTCGCAGCTGCGGCGCTCGTGGACAAAGGTATACTTGGCCCCGGTGCCGGACAGGTCGCCGTTGACCTTGAGGTAACCGCTGTCGTGCAGCAGCGCCCCCATGACCGACAGCTCCCAGTGCCGGGCGGTCAACACCGGTCGGTCCACCGTGCGGCTGCGCCCTTGCAGGATGTGGACGAGGCACAGCGTGGCCTGCAGCGTGTGCTCGTAATTGTGATACTGCATGTCGATGCCCTGGTAACCCGCATACTTGCCCTCGAACATCTCATACACGTCCTGAAAAAGGCGGTCCAGCAGGGGGTGGCTGCCCCCGGCCCCGATGCCGGAGAAGGCGTCCTTCACCGCCTTGACCACGGCGGCCTGGCTCTTGGTATCAACGGTGTGAGGCAGAACCATTCACCCGGAGGAAATAGGGGTTGCACCCCACCTGCAGCAAGCCCATTGTCGGGACATAGAAGAAATGGTTAACAGCACCAACCTGCTCGTTGGGCTGACAGGCGGAATGGGGTGTGGGAAGTCAACAGCCGCCGCCCTGTTTGCCGATCGCGGATTTCGCCGTTTGGACGCCGATCAGGTCGTTCGCGACGAGCTCCTGCCGAGCCCCGAAATCGCCCTGGCCATCCGGGCCCGGTTGGGCCCGGCCATGCTCACGGGGAACGGCCAGATCCGGCGCGACAAGATCGCCGAGAAGGTCTTTGCCGACCCGGCCGCGCTGGCCTGGCTGGAGGAGCTGCTGCATCCCCGGTTGATGGCCAGGTGGAAGGAGATTTTCGCCGCCGAGCAGGGGGTAGCCTTCATCGTCGAGGTGCCGTTGCTCTTCGAAAAAGGCCTGGAGAATTGGTTTGATCTCACGGTCTGCGTGACCACAGACTCCTCGACACAATTAAGGCGGCTGGAGCAGCGTGGCATTCCCTTGGAACTGGCCCGCCAGCGCTTGGTCAAGCAACTGCCACTGGCCCGAAAATGCGAGCTGGCAGACCATGTTCTCCTGAACGACGGATCTCCCGAATTCCTGCGAGAACAGGTCAATGCGCTGGCTGACCGCCTCTCGCAATCCCACCCCTTACGGCCCCACGGCCGCTCTCATGTCAGTCCCCCCTAAATCCGCCGAGGATAACAGCAAACCCGACAACTCTTCATCCGAGTCGTCCGAAAACAAGCGCCCCGCCCGCTCCCGCCTCATCCGCGGGGGCAAGAAACCCATCAAGGTTTCCGCCGCGAAGGAGATTGCATATCGGGAAGCGCCGCCCGCTCCGCCGGCCCCGGAACCGAGCAGAGCCGAGGCCCCCGCTCCCGCCCCCGAGCCACCGCCCGCTCCGCCGGCAGAAAAGCAGGGCTCGTCCGGCGGCTACGACAACAATGCACCGGCCCAGCAGGGCGACCAGGGCTATCCCGACGAAGGTGGCGGCAATGCCCCGCACGGAGGTGGCGGTGGCAAATGGGGTCGGCGTCAGCGGGGAAAAAACTTCCCCGGCGGGGGCGGCAAGTGGGGCAAGCAGAATTTCCAACCGGCCAGCAACAAGCCGCCGCAGCCCCTGCCGCCAAAGGATGTCATCATCTACGGTGATCTCCCCGATCCGGCCCGCTTCCAAACCTTCGAGGCCATTGACAAAATCGCCGAGGAGATCGCCAGCAGCAAAGAGGAGCCCATCTGGCTCAACGAACTCTACGCGCTCAAGCTCGCCGAGCTGACCGTCTTCGCCCGGAAAATGGGCGCCAAGTTCGAGGGCGCGCCGAACCGCAAGCAACTCCTCACCCAGGTGTTCCTTGCCGCCACCGAGCAGAAGATTCCGTTGCAGGACCGTGGCTACGTTGACGTCACCGACCGGGGCTTCGGCTTCATCGTCCATGAGGACGTGAACTACCGGCTCTATCCCGAGGACGCATTTCTGCCCGACATCTTTGCGCGTCACTTCGGCCTCAAGCGCGGCCACTACGTCGAGGTGCAGGTGCAGGCCCCGCAAGGCAACGAGCGCTGCCCGACCGTCGTCGCCATCCAGAAGGTCATGGGCATCCCTCCCGCCGAGATCTCCAAGGTCGTGCCCTTCGAGGAGCTCACGCCGTATTACCCGCTCAAGCGCATCTGGCTCGAGGTCCAGGGTCTCAAGGACGTCTCGATGCGCATGGT
>JANMTJ010000390.1:0-4030 GCA_031390295.1 Oleiharenicola sp. | reverse complement strand
TTGCCGGGAGCGGTGTTGATGCGGTGCTTGAGGGCATCCTTGCGCAGCCGCAGGGTGTCGACCTTCGCCGGAAACTCGACCCAGATGAAGTTGCCTCCCTGCGGGCGGCTGTAGCGCGTGCCCTCGGGGAAATACTTCTGCATGCCCTGCGCAAACAGGTGCAGATGCTGGTGGTAGGAACGCCGCAGCGAGCGGAGATGGTGGTCGTAGCCGCCATCGCGCAGGAACTCGGTGAGCGTCTTCTGCAGCACCAGCGGGGTGCCCATGGTGTTGGTGAACTTGAGCCGGCGGACCCGCTCGAGGTAACGGCCGGGCGCGGTCCAGCCCACGTGGAAGCCGGGCGCGAGGGTCTTGCCGAACGAGGAGCAGAGCAGCACGCGGCCGTCCCGGTCCCAGGCCTTGAGGGGCTTGGGCCGGACATCGCCGAAGTGGGTGTCACCGTAGATGTCGTCCTCGATGCCGGGCAGGTCGTATTCGCCCAGGAGGTCGTAGAGCTTCTGCTTCTTTTCGTCGGTCATGAGCGAGCCGATCGGGTTGTGGAAGTTTGGCATGACCATCACGGCCTTGACGTCGTGTTGCTCGATGGCGGTGCGGAGCTCGTCGAGGCTGATGCCCTGCCGGCAGCAGGAGGGAATCTCCACGGCGCGGAGGTTGAGGCTTTGGATGATCTCGAGGAAGCCGAAGTAGGCGGGCGTCTCGATGGCCACGGTATCGCCAGGCTTGGTGACGGCCCGGAGGCAGAGATTGAGCGCCTCGGTGCAACCGGTGGTCACCACCAGTTCATCGTGGGCGAGCGGCACGCCCGCCTGGAGATAGCGGCGGGAAATCTCGCGGGTGAGCGGTTCGTAGCCGTGGTTGAGGCTGGACCGCACCAACAGCGTGGGGTCGCGCCGGGCGACCGAGCCGAGGATGCGGGCGAGCTTCTTGGTGGGAAAGAGGCTGTGGTGCGGGCAGGCCGAGCCGAACGGCACATAGTCGGGCTTCATGGCGTAGTCCATGACCTCGGCGGTGAGGTCGTTGACGCCGACATAGGAGGGCTTGGCCATCGGCCGGGCCAAGCGGGGCTCGGGCGCAAGGCTGGGCGGTCTCGGCCGCACGTAGTAGCCGGACTGAGGGCGGGCCTCGAGGTAGCCGCGATTTTCCAGCACCGTGTAGGCTTGGAGCACGGTGGCGATGCTGACATCGCGCTGCCGCGACATGATGCGGACGGACGGCACGCGGTGACCGGGGCGGAGCGTGCCCTGTTCGACGAGGGATTGGAGCGAGTCAGCCAGCTCGACGTAGAGCGGGCGGGTGGCGCCCGCCACCAGAAGGCGGGTGCCGGACTTGGCCGGCGCCGGCGGCTGGGGGGTGATGGGGGTGGTCTCGATCATGGCGGGGGTGATTGGCCGCGGACTATACCGGAACAGGCTCCGGCCCAGTAGCAGCAGCGAGGCAGGATTGTAACCAACACAGTTATGCCAATCTGGTTGTGACGCAGTTACAGTTTAAAAGTCTAGCTTATGGCCGCGTCGGGAACCAGCCTCCCCTTTGACGTACAATGGTAAAGCAGGTGATCTATGAAGCTCCGCACAAAAAACGGCCAAAAATCCGGGCAGCCCAGTGGAAGAAAACGAAAAAGCCCCACGATGGGGCAGATTGCCCCATCGTGCCCCAATGGAGCGAAACTATTTCATGCGCAAGCAACAGAGCCAGTTGCGATAGCGAAAGCGCCAGCGAAGCCGCTTGGAAAATCCAAAGCGCTCAAGCATATTGGAAACATGGCCCCCCTCAAATACAGCTTCGATAATAGAAAGGCCACCCAGGCGGCGGCCTTCATACTTCGACAGGCCGGAGATAAGGGAATCAGCAAAGGGAAGCTTGTGAAGATGCTCTACGCTGCCGACAGAAGACAAATGAAACGAATCGGGAAACCGATCACGGGGGATCGGCTTGTGGCGATGGAGCACGGTCCCGTCTTGAGCAAGATATTGGACTACGTGGATGGGGATGTTGTGAACGCGTATTGGGCCACCTACATCGAAAAAGCGAATCCACACAATCACCACGTTCACCTGAAAGCGGATGCGCCAACAGACCTATTGACCGAGAAAGAAAAAGAGGCGCTCACAACAGCCTATGAGTTTTTCAAAGATATGTCGTGGGATGACGTGAGGAACTACTGCCACAAAAACTTCAAAGAATGGACAGATCCCAACGGAAGTTCTAAGGCAATTGACCATGAGGATTTGTTGAGGGCGGCCCAAAAGCCGGCGTCATTCATTGATGAAATTCGTTCACAGCAACAGGAACGAATTTTGCTGAAAAAGATTTTCGCGTAGTGTCGGTCCCCGTCCCCATAACCCCTGGGGTCGTGTTTTGGCCTTATCCGACAGCAGACTGTCCCAATCCGCATCCGTGGATAGTCGTTTCTGGCGATGTAAAGGGCATGGTCTTGATCTTAAATATAACCGATCTAGAAAACTACCCCGAATCGCCCTGCAGGCTTGATGTTGGAGACCATGAATCAATCACCAAGCCTAGCGTGATTAAATACCCAGACGCCGATCAGGCTCCTGTTCGGTCTATGTCGGTGACTTTGGGCCGGGGTGTTATCGTCAAACACTGGCCAAATCTGAAACAATCCGTGTTGGCCAAGGTCGTTGCCGGAATCAAAACATGCGGTGATATGGACCCGGTCCTTAAAAGAAAGTACGGCTTCTGAGAATTATTTTATCACCCGACTTGGTTACGCCGCCAGCCGCTCTTGCAGGTCGAGCAGGTCCGCAATATCGGCCAGTTCCCATACCTTGTTTGTAAGTCTAGCTTGCATCGCTGGCGTGCAACGCAGCGTGGTATCGATGCGGCAGAAATTGTATCTGATCTAAACCATTATTTCGCCGCGTAGATAGAGCACGGCGTGGCCGGCGATCTTCACGCGGTCAGCCATCTGCCCTGAGCCTGTCGAAGGGGCCAGTTCGCACCAGAGTTCGCCGCCCCGGGCCGAGACCTGCCGGGCGTGGAGCTTGGTCTGGCCGAGCCGGGCCGCCCAGTAGGGCGTGAGGGTGCAATGAGCGGAACCGGTCACAGGGTCCTCGGGTATGCCGACGGCGGGCACGAAGGTGCGGGAGACAAAGTCGCAGTCGTCGCCAGGCGCGGTGATGGTGATGCGGCCGGGGACAATGCGCCGCAGCAGGCCATGGTCGGGCTGCATCGAGACGACGTCGGCTGCACAGGGGTAGATACAAAGCCAGCGGGTTCGTGACCGAAAAAAAGCAATGGGGCTGCGACCCAGGGCGCGGGCGAGGTCTTCCATCGTCCCGGCGGCTTCGGCTGGCTCCGTGGGGAAATCGAGCTCCAACCGACCGTCGGCGAGCCGGGTGACCCGGAGCGGACCGGAGCGGGAATTGAAGGTGAGCACGTCGCCGGTGGAACCTAACTGGGTGAAGATCACTAACGCGCTGGCGAGCGTGGCGTGGCCGCAGAGATCCACCTCGGTGGCGGGGGTCAGCCAGCGCAAGTGGTAGTGATCTGCGCCGGTGCGCACGAAAAACGCGGTTTCCGAGAGTCCGTTTTCAAACGCGATGCGCTGCAGCAGGGCGTCGTCCAGCCACCGTTCGAGCGGCACGACCGCGGCCGGGTTGCCGGCAAAGACCTTGCTGGTGAAGGCATCGACCCAGTAAAGCGGGAGTTTCATGGTGCCCAGTGAGAAGCAGCGCGACGTCGGGGGACGAGCCTGATTGCGCTGTGTCAGGCGGATTGCGCGGGCGCTGCACCCGTCCGCCTTCGTTCCGCCGGGCGGCACGAAGGCGAGACTTGAGACGGTTCAGGCATATTGCTGCAACGCGGGTCCCGTCAGCCGGCAGACCTGCCATTCCTTCAAGCGACGGGCGCCGAGTGATTCGTAGAAGTCGATGGCGGGTTGGTTCCAGTCGAGCACGGCCCACTCCATGCGGCCGCAGCCGCGCTGGTTGGCGATTTGGGCGAGGTGGAGCAGCAGCGCCCGGCCGAGACCGCGGCCGCGAAATCCGGGTTTCACAAACAGGTCCTC
>JANMTJ010000387.1:0-2564 GCA_031390295.1 Oleiharenicola sp. | reverse complement strand
CGCCCCACGTCTTCGCGCCGAGGTCGCGGTAGAAGTGGCGCAGCGCGGCCATCGACTCGACCGGGGTGTAGGGCATCGAGGCGAGCGAGGCCATGATGTTGATGGTGCCGTTGTCGTCGCGGGGCAGGGCGCGGCCGCCGCCCGAATTGACGCCAGCGGAGCGGCCCCAGCAGTCGGCGCCGTAGCCGGCGAACTTCCGCGGGTTCTCGATGGCATAGGCCTGCTGGATCAGCGCGATGGCGCGGCTGTTGGTGAAGTAATTCGTGTAGGGGTCGCGGATCCCGCGCGGGTCGAAGCCCATGAACGAGAAATGCGTGAAGAACAGCTCGGCCCCGTTGCCTTCGCCGACCTCGAGCTTGATGCCGTAATAGCTGTGACCGTTGGTGTAGTGATCCCCGTCGGTGGTGCGGCTCCAGTTGCGCCGGTAGGTGATGTGACGCTCGGTCTGACCGGCCCAGCCGGTGTGCCACATGCTGGCGGGCACGGGGTGGGTGGGCGAGGCGATGGCGAGCAGGTAGATGATCAGCGTCTCGTTCCATCCGATCAGCGGGTGGCTGATGTGAAAGCCATGGTCCGGCGACCAGTGCCAGTAGAGGACGTCGCTGTCGGGTGTCTTTCGGTACCAATCCCACTCGACCTCGCGCCAGAGCCGCGTGGACGTGTCGCGGATCTCGCGTTCGGCCGGGGTATCGCGGTTGAAATACTGTCGCGCGGCGAGCAGGCCCTGGATGGCGAAGGCCGTCTCGACCAGGTCGCCGCCGTTGTCGTACTTGCCGAAATACGCGATGGTCTTGCCCGTCTGCCCGTCGAGGAAGTGCGGCCACACGCCATGGAAGCGGTCGGCCTTCGCCAGAAAGCGGACGATCTTGAGCATGCGCTCGGCACCCTGCTCGCGCGTGACGAACTGCCGTTCCGTGGCCACCATCAGCGCCATGATGCCGAAGCCGTTTCCACCGAGGGCCATCAGGTTCGTGTCGCCGGGCGTGACCTCGGGGGCCATGCCCGCATTGGCGTGGCCGGCCTCCCAGTAGTAGCGGAAGCAACCTTCCTGCACCATGTCCATCAGCTCGGCATCGCTCAGCACGCGAGTGGTGGCGCTGGCCGCGGCCGTGAGAGGTGATTCGTTGCCGGCCAGGTCGATGGCGCTGATCTTGTAGGTGGCCGTGCGGCCCGGTTCGCCGGTGAAATCCTCATAACGCGTCCGGTCGCCGCGCTGCGTGCCGACCGGAGTGAAGTCCTTGCCGTCCCACGAGCGGTAGATCCGGTAATCGAGCAGGTCGGCGGCGCTGCTCGGCTGCCACGTCAGGTCGCAGTGCCGTTCGTAGCCCTTGACGGCGAGACCGGCCGGCGCGGACGGCGGGATCGCGTCGGAGAGGGCGCGGTCGATGATCATGAAATCATCCAGGTAAAGCGTATGCTCCAGGCCGTCGTCGAGTCCCTGCGTGAAGGTGATGCTGACGGTGTCACTGAAGGAGAAGGTCGAGTCCTCCGTGCCCTTGTAGAGATCGTTCTTCTCCACGAAATTGAGTTTCACCCGGACCCAGCGGCCGCCCGGGATGCGTTCCTCGCCCTGCACGAGGGTGAGGGACATCGAGCCCTTGCCGGCCTGGTCCTTGACGTAGAGCCGGGGTGAATTGGCGGCGGTGATCTCGGTATCGGCGTAGCACCAGAAGGCCAGCGTATCGCCGAGCATGGCAAATTTCCGCCAGTCCCGGTCGGTCGAATGCAGCGTCATCTGCCAGTCACCGCCCTGGGCGGACTTCCAGTGCAGGCGCAGCGCGTTGGGCGGGCTGTTGAAGTGCCCGGATTCGGTGGGAAGCCTCCCGTCCTTCAGTTCAAGGGTGCTCGGGGCGATGACGCTGGCCTCGCTGTTCGAGTAGCCGCCGTCAGCCGGGGCGTTGGTGAACAGGACATGCTGATTGTACGGTGCCGCGGCATGGGCCGCGAGTGCGACGAACAGGGCGAGGGTGCCGGCGGCCGGGCGGAGGAGACGGCGGACGACATTGGTGGGAACTGTGGTTATCGTATTCATAGGGGAATGGCGGGGTTTGGACAGAGAGGATGATCAAGGCAGAACGGTGAAGTGGGCGCTGCTGCGGCCGGCGGTGAGGATGATCTCACCGGGTTCGAGGATACGCCGGCCATCGCCATCGGGGAAGGAGAGGTCGCGCATGGGATCAATCTCGAAGCGGAAAACGCGGCTGGCGCCGGGGGCGAGCCGGGCCTGCTCAAAATGTTTAAGCTCCTGCAGCGGACGGGTGATGCTGGCGGCGGGATCACGGATGAACCAGAAGACGGTTTCCATCCCCTCGCGCGGGCCGGTGTTGGTGACGGTCACCTCGGCCGTGAGTTTGCCGCCGGTCTTCACCTCGGTGCGGTCGAGTCGCAGCGGGCTGTAGGTAAAGGTCGTGTAGCTGAGGCCGTGGGCGAATTCGTAGAGCGGGGAGGTGGGGAAGTCGCGGTATTCGCCTTCGTCGTTGGGCCGGGCACGGGGACGCATGTTGTGGTAAAGCGGGATCTGGCCCGTCGCGCGCGGCCACGTGACGGCCAGGCGGCCGGAGGGG
>JANMTJ010000345.1:0-1691 GCA_031390295.1 Oleiharenicola sp. | reverse complement strand
GTCGTCGTGGTTAAGTTCGTTTTCCCCAGCGTTTGACTTCCTTCATCTCCGGGCGGCGGGCCTCGGCGAGGACGCCGGCGACGGCCGGGTGGTTGCGGAGGTGCTGGTAGGCGTCGGCGCTGACGCGCCATTTGAGGGAAGGGGCGGTCTCGGCGATCGGTGCGACCCGGTCCTCAAACAGGAAGGCGAGCTCGACCTTGGTGTCGCCACTCGCGGCGTCGAGGGAAGCACGGAGCTGGCGCAGGAACCCGGGCAGCTCGGCATGCCCGGGCTGCAGCAGCCACGTGACCTTGCGCACGTGGTTGGGCAGGTAGGCATCGAGCGGGTAGATCTCCTTCACATTGAGGCGGGCGCCGTCGTTGCCTTTCATGACCGAGCCAAGGACGACGACCGGCAGGTTCTCGGCCAGCACCTTGCCGTAGGTCTCGTAGGCCTCGGCATACATGTTCACGGAGATCGTGGCGCGCTTGCTCGCCAGGGTGAAGAAGGCCCACGGGCGGTTGTCGCGCTTCGACAGACGCTTGGTGATGCCGCTCATGATGCCGCAAAGGCGGAACTCCACCCGGTCGCCCTCCAGCAGCACCGATTCCTCGGTGTGGGTGCAGAGCGCCTCGGCGAGCCCGGCGTAGGCATTGAGGGGATGGCCCGAGACGTAGAAGCCGAGCAGCTCCTTCTCGAACTGGAGGCGCTCGACCGAGCTGAAGTCGGAGGCGGAGGGCGCGGCGTGGGCGGCGGCCATGCTGCGGGGGGCGGTGCCGTTCTTTTTCGGTGCGTCCTCGGCCAGCATGTCGAGGAAGGTGTTCTGGCCGGCGGCCTTGTCCCGGGCGTGGGCCGCGGCACCGGAGATGGCGGAGTCGATGCTGTCGAAGAGCGGCTTGCGCGGGGCACCGCTGAAGTCGAAGGCGCCGGTCTTCACGAGGTGCTCGAGCACGCGCTTGTTGAGCGCCCGGGCGTCCACGCGGGAGGTGAAATCGGCGAAATCCTTGAAGGGGCCGTTTTTCTCCCGTTCCTCGATGATCTTCTGCGCGGCCTGTTCGCCGACGCCCTTGATGCCGGCGAGGCCGAAGCGGATGGTGGCTCCCTCTGTAGGGCCGCCGCTTGACGGCGTGCCTCGTCCACCCGGCCCGGCCGCAAGGGCCGGCCCTACAACCGGAGTGAAATCACCGCGCGACTCGTTGACGTCCGGCCCGAGCACCTTGAGGCCCATGGATTCGCACTCGGCAATGAAGTGGGCAACCTTCTCGGAGTTGCCGAGCTCGGCGCTGAGCATGGCGGCCATGAACTGCACCGGGTAGTTGGCCTTGAGGTAGCCGGTCTGGTAGCTGAGGACGGCGTAGGCGGCGGAGTGGGACTTGTTGAAGCCGTAGCCGGCGAACTTGTTGAGGATGTCGAAGATCGAGTTGGCCGTTTTGGCGTCGATCTTGTTCACCTTGGCGGCCCCCTCGACGAACTTGGCGCGTTCCTTCGCCATGGCGTCGGCGTCCTTCTTGCCCATGGCGCGGCGGAGCATGTCGGCCCCGCCGAGCGTGTAGCCGGCGATGATCTTGGCCGCCTCCATGACCTGCTCCTGGTAGACCATGACGCCGTAGGTCTCGCGGCAGACCTCCTCGAGGAGCTTGTGCGGGAACTGGACCGTGCCGGGGTCCCTCTTGCCGCGGACGTAGTCGGGGATCCACTCCATCGGGCCGGGG
>JANMTJ010000330.1:0-5153 GCA_031390295.1 Oleiharenicola sp. | reverse complement strand
CCCATGCCCAACTTTGGCGGCAAGTCCATCGTGGGCACACTCAATGGCGGCGGCATCGACATCAAGCTGACCTCAATGAACGGTACCATCACCCTCCGGGAAACGAAGTAAGTATTCGGCAATATTATCGTGGCCATTCACGGCCGGCCCAAACGGGCCGGCCGTGGTATTTTCAGTTGCGCGCGACTGGGCCGGTGCCCAGCTTCCCGGCACACCGGGCCGGTTACCACGGCTTGGCATTGGTCAAATTGATGCCGCTCCCTTCCATTCACCTCATCGCCCTGTCGGTTCTGACTGCCTTGGGCGGCCTGCTTTATTTTCTCCTGCGCCGGCACCGCGCGGGATTTTTTCTCCCCGCCGGTGACCTTGCGCACCCCTTGGCCCACGGCTCGCACCTGGAGGCCCCGGACGTCCCCTTCGGCGAGTCACGGGCCCGCGGTCGCTCAACGAGCAACACCCCCTTCACCCCCCGGGCCCGGGGTGAACTCATATTGGTGGTCGATGATGAGGAGAGTGTCCTCGAGTTGCTGAGCACCGTCCTGCGCAACCACGGGTATCAAGTTGCGCTCGCCCGGGATGGCGTGGAGGGCCTCGCCCTGTTTTCCGCCCAACCGGACCGGATCGCCCTGGTCCTGACCGATCTGCACATGCCCAACAGCAGCGGCCAGTCTTTTGCCGACCTGCTCCGCCCCATCCGGCCCGATGTCCGGATTCTGTTCATGAGCGGCATGGACGCCAGCGAGGGCACCCTGGAATCTGGTACCGCCCGCTCGAGCGATCCCTTCCTGCTCAAGCCGTTCAAGCCGGCGGTGCTGCTGGAAACGATCCACAAGCTGCTGCATTGAGGTCGTGAGAATCGGCTCGCCCCCCGGCCGCTCGTGACGCTTGCTCGGGAACGTGCCCGGTTCTCGTGACAAATCATCCGCCGCTCCCGCGCAAGGCCCGCTTCCCTTGTTCAACTGGCTGCAGGCGCGCGGGGCAGTTGTTTGTCATCGTCTGAGCGCGGAGCCTGTGTCAGGTTGCGGGCATGCCGCCTTTCTGCCGCCGTGTGCTCGCGCTGTTTGCCCTCTCGCTCCCGGCCATCGCCGGGTTTGCCCAGATCGATCGCGTCAACGGCCGCGCCTTCGCCACGCGCTCGCAGGTCATCTCGACGCACGGCATGGCCGCAACCAGCCAGCCGCTCGCGACGCAGGTCGCGCTTGACGTGCTGAAAGCCGGCGGCTCCGCGGTGGACGCCGCCATCGCGGCCAACGCGACGCTCGGCCTGATGGAACCGACCGGCAATGGCGTCGGCGGCGATCTCTTCGCCATCGTCTGGGACGCCAGGACGAAAAAACTCTACGGCCTCAACGGCTCCGGCCGCTCGCCGCTCGGGCTCAGCTACGAGCAAATGCAGGCCGAGCTGAAGAGGCTCGGCCGCACCACGATCCCGCCGCGCGGTTTCCTGCCCATCAGCGTGCCGGGCGCGGTCGACGGCTGGTTCGAACTCCACGGCAAGTTCGGCAACCTGCCGATGAAGGACCTGCTCGCCCCCGCCATCCGCTACGCCCGCGAGGGATTTCCTCTGACGCAATACATCGCCTATGGCTGGGGCATCAGCGTCGGCCTGGCCCGGGCGGATGGCTTTCCCGGCGCGTTTCTGGATACCTACGCGCCGGGCGGCCACGCGCCGAAGGAAGGCGAGATTTTCAAAAACCCGGCGCTGGCCGACACCCTCACCGCCCTCGCCACCGGCGGGCGCGATGCCTTCTACCGCGGCGAGATCGCCGGCAAGATCGACGCCTTCATGCGCGCGAACGGCGGTTACTTGCGCAAGGAAGACCTCGCCGGGCACAAGTCGACCTGGGTCGACCCGGTCTCGGTGAACTACCGCGGCTACGATGTCTATGAGCTGCCGCCCAACAGCCAGGGCATCGCCGCCCTGCAGATGCTGAACATCCTCGAGGGCTACGACCTGAAGGCCCTCGGCTACAACTCGCCCGAGGCGCTGCATCTGATGATTGAGGCCAAGAAGATCGCCTTCGAGGATCGCGCGAAATTCTACGCCGACCCGGAGTTCGCCAAGATCCCCCTGGCCGGCCTGCTCTCGAAGTCCTACGCCGCCGAACGCCGCAAGCTCATCAACCCGGCGCGCGCCGGCCGCAGCTACGACGCCGGCAATCCTGCCATGCAACAGGGCGACACGATCTACCTCACGACCGCCGACGCCGACGGCAACATGGTCTCGCTCATCCAAAGCAACTACCGCGGCATGGGCTCCGGTATTACCGTGCCCGGGCTCGGTTTCACCTTCCAGGATCGCGGCGAGATGTTCGTGATGCACGACCCGGCGCACGCCAACGCCTACGCTCCCGGCAAGCGCCCGTTCCAGACGATCATTCCCGCGTTCGTGCTGAAGGACGGCGCACCGTGGCTTTCGTTCGGCCTGATGGGCGGCGCGATGCAGCCGCAGGGCCACGTCCAGATCATCTGCAACCTCATCGACTGGGGCATGAACTTCCAGGAAGCCGGCGATGCCGCGCGCTGGCAGCACAATGGCTCGTCCGACTACGACAATCCGAAGATGACCGACGGCGGCTACGTCGAGGTGGAGAGCGCCGTGCCCTACGAGAGCATCCGCGGCCTGATCCAGCGCGGTCACGACGTGCGCATCGGCAACGGCGGTTTCGGCGGCTACCAGGCCATCGGGCGTGACGCGAAAAACGGCACTTACTTCGGCGCCTCCGAATCGCGCAAGGACGGCCAGGCCGCCGGGTATTGATCCGCACAAATTCGTTCTGGTTCTCGCGACCGTTCGCCGTTCTGCTTCGGCCGTGCCCACACAGCGCGCCAAGGTCTCCGCTGAATCTCCCCTGCCGCTGTTCAACTGGCTGCAGGCGCGCGGGGCGGGAATCCTGCTGCACCCCACCGCCCTGCCCGGCACGCAGGGTTGCGGCGTGTTCGACCAGCACGCGGTCCGCTTTCTCGATTTCCTCCAGGCCGCCGGGATCAAATACTGGCAGGTCTGTCCGCTCGGCCCCACGGGATTTGGCGATTCGCCCTACCAGTGTTACTCCGCCTTCGCCGGCAATCCCAGTCTCGTCGATCTATCCGCCCTCGTCCGCTACGGTCTTCTGCCGGCCAGCGATCTGACGCCCTTCGCCGCGCTCCCGGTCGAGCGGGTTGATTTCGAAGCCATCGCCCGGCTGAAGCCCCGGCTCCTCCAGACCGCCCACGGCCTCTTCAAGCAGAAGCAGCCCGCCTTGCCCTACGGCGACTATGCCGCCTTTTGCCGGCACGAGGCCTACTGGCTCGACGCCTACGCCTTCTACCGCGCGCTGAAGGATCACTTTGCCGGCCGGCCCTGGTGGGAATGGCCCGCCGAGGCGCGCGATTGCCACCGGGCGCTGAAATCCTCCCTGCGCGCGAAGCTCGCCGACGCAAGCGACGCCTACCGCTTTGGCCAGTATCTGTTCTTTGGCCAATGGGGCCAACTCCGCGCCGCCGCCCGCGAACGCGGCATCCAGGTCATCGGTGATCTGCCCATCTTTGTCGCGGGCGACTCCGCCGATACCTGGGCCAGCCCGCATCTCTTCGAGCTGAATCCGAAAACCATGCAACCCGTGGCCGTGGCGGGCGTGCCGCCGGATTATTTCTCGGCCGACGGGCAGATGTGGGGCAATCCGCTCTACCACTGGCCCGCCCACCGGGCCGACGGCTACGCCTGGTGGTGCGCCCGCTTGCGCGCCTCGCTCGAGCTCTGCGACATCGTGCGCATCGATCATTTTCGCGGCTTCGATGCCTATTGGCGGATTCCCCTGCCCGCCGAGAACGCCCGCACCGGCGCGTGGGTGCCGGGCCCCGGGCTGGATCTTTTCCGGGCCTTTCAGCGCGCCGTGCCCGGTGCGCGCATCATCGCCGAGGATCTCGGCGTCCTGACCGACTCCGTCAACCAGCTCCGCGCGGACACCGGCCTGCCGGGCATGCTCGTGCTCCAGTTTGCCTGGGGCAGCGATGCGGGGAACGCCTACCTGCCGCACAACGCCCCGCGCAACGCGGTCATCTATCCCGGCACGCACGACAACGACACGACCGCCGGCTGGTATCACACGACCAGCGAATACGAACGCGACCGCGTGCGCCGCTACCTGCGCGTCTCGGGCGAGGAGGTCGCGTGGGATTTTATCCGCACCAGCTACGCCAGCCCGGCCCGGCTCGCCGTCCTGCCGCTGCAGGACGTGCTCGCGCTGGGTTCCGACGCGCGTTTCAACACGCCCGGTGTCGCCGGGGGCAACTGGCGCTGGCGCTGCCGCGCCGAGCAGTTGGAAAAACTTTTTCCCGCCACGACCAAATATTTGCGCGAACTCGGTGCGTTGACCGGTCGCTGACAAAACGAAAATTGTTCGTGCAACCGGGCATTTTTTTTGGAATACTTCGTCATGGCCAAGAAAAAAGCTGCTAAGAAGAAAGCCAAAAAGAAGAAGTAACGTTCGCGTTGCCCTTCATTCTTCACACGACGCGGGTTACCCCACCCGGCGTTTTTTAAAAAGTCCCGCGCCGTCACTGGCGCGGGTTTTTTATTTCCTGTGGACTCCAATACACCGGAGCCTGCTCCGGTTTGGCTTGGATGTGGGAGCGTGCTTGCACGCGACTGTCGCGACCAAGGTCGCTCCCACAAAAACCGAATCCGGGCAGGCTTGAATCAAATGCCCCAAAAGCTCGGGGGGGGTTATTTCACCGCCGCCCACACGCGCTGCACGTCCTCGTGGTCCTCGAGCGCCTGGAGAAACTCACCCACCGCGCCGCGACTCGCATCATCCAGCCCGGGGAATTGCTTGGCCGTGTAACCGATCTCGCTCGTGACGACGCGCCAGCCGTGCTGCTTCAACCAGGTGGAAACCGCGTGCACCGCCGTGCGTTCGGTGATGAAGCGCGCCCCCTTGGCCTCCTCGGGAATATCGTCGTTCTGGGCGTGGGTCAGGACCTCGAAATCGTTCGCCCCCGCCTCGATGGCCACCGCCTCCAGATCGGCCTTCTGGTCGGTCGTGTGCGCCTCGACGAGTCCGACATGGTCGAAAAGGAACTTGTTGCTGCCGGCCGTGCCGAGCACGCCGGTTTTGAAGAGAAAGCGGATTTCCGGCGTGAGCCGCTGGTGGTTGTCCGTCATGCACTCG
>JANMTJ010000329.1:0-12692 GCA_031390295.1 Oleiharenicola sp. | reverse complement strand
CTGGATGAACGGCTCGGGCGAGTCGATCGAGCGGTCCACGTGCGACTCGGCGGCGAAGTTTACCACGGCGTCGATCTGGTGGTCGGCGAGGAGCTTCGCGACCAGCGCAGGATCGCCGATATCGCCGTGGGCGAAAACGTAGCGCTTGTCCCCGGCGAGGTCGGCGAGATTGGCCGGGTTCCCCGCGTAGGTGAGCGCATCGAGGTTGACGAGCCGTTCGACAGGCTCACGGCCTGCGGCTTGGTTTTCCGTGAGGCGTTGGCGGATGAAATTGCTGCCAATGAAGCCGCAGCCGCCGGTGACCAATAAGTTCATAAGGTTTAAGTTTTAAGGTTTAAGCGACCGGAGCAAGGCATTGGTCATTTTGGAGACTTCGGTATAGCTGGTCTCCAGCTGCGCGTAAGCTTCAGGCGACAACAGGCCGGTGTCCTTGGCGAGCAGCAACAGGTAGCGAGTCTCCTCAATTGAACCGCGTGCGATAATCAGAAACTGACAAAATTCCGCGAGCGAGCCACGTCCTTTACCCTCGGCGATGTTGGTCGGGACGGAAGCGGCCGCCCGGCAAAGCTGATCGGTCAAACGATAGCGCTCGTCAGGCGGGAACGTCTTGGTGATGCGGTAGACCTCCAGGGTGGAAGCATGGGCCTTTTGCCAGACCAGTAAATCACGCCAGCTTTGGATTTTGTCAGTGCTCACGAGCTTATAACTTACACCTTAAACCTTACAACTCAGGCGGTGCGCCATGAGCGCAACGCCTGTTCGACGGCCTCGTGGACCTCGGTCAGCTTGATGCCGGTGGCGGCGAGCTTGGTGGAATCCATGACACAGTTGGAGCGCGGGGTCCTGGCGGTGGTGCGCATGAATTCGGCCTCGTCGGTGAAGAACTTGAAGTCCTTGTTCGACACGCCGGTCTGCTTGATGAGCTCGACCACCTCCCGGGTGGTGACCTGGCCGGGGTTGGTGACGTTGTAGGTGCCGAAGGGCACGCGTTTCTCCCAACAGGAGAAGGTGGCGGCGACGAACTCGTCGAGCTGCGAGATGGAATTCGCGGCGTCGAGGAGCAGCTGGTAGCGCAGCAGCTTGGTCAGGTAGTTGCGCGGGCTGTCCACCTGGTTGAAGGGGATGCGCAGGCGCCAGAGATAGACGTTGGCCGCGCCGGCGAGCACCTCCTCGCCCAAGGCCTTGGTGCCGGAGTAGAAGCTGCAGTGGTTGGTGCGAAAGGTGAAGTTGGGTGTGTCGGTCTCGGTGAAGCCCGTGCCGTCGGGCCGCGCGCCGGAGTAGATGCAACCGGACGAGACATGGCCCCAAGGCACGCCGGCATCGGCGCAGGCCGAGGCGACCGTGCCGGGGAGAACGGCGTTGCCCATGAGGCATTCCGACTTGTGCAGTTCGCAGGCATCGACGTTGGGTTTGCCCGTGTAGCCGGCGGCGTTGATCAGGAAAGAGGGCTGTTCGCGCTTGAGCAGGCCGGTCAGCGCGGCCTGGTTGGTATAGTCAAACTCAGCCCGGCGGATGTTGCGGAAGGCCAGGCCCTTGCGCTGCAACAGCGCCTGATAGGCCGAGCCGACATAACCGGAACCTCCGAGCAGATAGATCATACGGTGTGAAAGTGAAAGGGAGAGTGAAAGTGAAGACAGGCGCGGGTAACAAGCGCATTTCTGCCAAGAGCGTGTGGCTCGAAGTTGTCGCTACTTTTTCCGGTAGTCGCCGCGGCTGAAATACTTCTCCAGCCAGACGTAGGCGCAGATGAAGAAGTAGCGGCTGCCCATCTCCTTGATCTTGAGCTTGGCCTCGCCGTACTTGCGGTTCTGCCACGAGATGGGAATCACAGTCCAGGTGTAGCCGCGCACGATGGCCTTCAGCGGAATCTCCACCGTGAGGTTGAAGTGCGGGGCGAGATACGGCCGGCAACCCTCGATGACGGTGCGGCGGTAGGCCTTGAAGGCGTTGGTGGTGTCGTTCAGCGGGATGGCGAAGCCGATCCGGACCAGGAAATTGGCGAGGCGGTTGACCCACAGCTTCACCCGCGGGTAGTCGATGACCTTGCCACCCTTGACAAAGCGGCTGCCAAAGACGCAATCCCAGCCCTCGTTGAGCAGGTGCCAGTATTTCACGGCGTCGTCCGGTGAATCGGAGGCGTCGGCCATCATGATGGTACAGGCATCACCCTTCATGTGGTTGAGCCCGTAGATGACGGCGCGGCCAAAACCATTGGGGCCCATGTTCCGCACCGGGGCCAGGGTCGGGATGGAGGCTCGCAGGTCCTGTATCACCTGCCAGGTGCCGTCCTTGCTGCCGTCGTCCACCACCACGATCTCATGGAGGATCTGCTCACGGGTCAGCACCGCATAAAGGGCCCGCACGGTGGGCGGCAGGGATTCCTCCTCGTTGTGGGCGGGAATGACCACCGAGAAGAGCTTGAGCGGGGCGGAGGGGGCCTCGGGCATCGGGTCAATCAGGGGATTTCAGTCGCGGGCGGCAAGCCTTGGCTTGGATGGGTAAAAGACATTTTCACCACGAAGGCACGAAGTGACGGGAATAGGTCAGAGGACAAGGCGTTTCAGTCCTTGGTGGCTAAGAGTCCGCTGCGATGAAGTTGCCAAACCGGTTTTAGCCACAAAAAGCCACAAAAATACTGTGGCAAATTGAGCTCTCAATGCGCCTATAGGCGCGCAGGAATGGTGCGCTTGGCGGACAAATCCTTTTTGTGACTCTTTGCGGCCCAAAGTGCCTTGGCAGAATTCAAGCATTGTCATTGCGGCATGAGATTCCCCTGCATCGTGCTTCGCGGTGAAGGATCGCTTAGCGCGGGGCGGACAACTCCAGCCAGCCGGGGTTCTGCTCCGCATGGACGGCGATTTCCTCCAGGATGGCGGGGGTGGCGGTGGCGGGGTTCCAGTTCCACAGTTTCGTCGCCTTGGCATGATCGAGCACGATCCAGGGAATGTCGAAGGGGCGGGGCGTGCCGTCCGTCACGACCGCATGCGGGCTGAAACGCCGGGTGCACCATTCGCTCAGCTGCTTGAGCGACATGGCGGAGGCCGCGCCACCGGAGAAATTCGCGATCCGGTCGACCACGGCGAGCTTGGGTGCGGTGAATTGCCTGGCCAAGACCGGCAGGAGGTCGCGTGGGTGGAGGCAATCGCGCACCTGGTGGCCGTGACCGCCAAAGCCGAGATACTTGAGCGGGCGTTTCCTCAGCCATGCGTTGATCCAGTAGGCGAAGATGCCCTGATCGGCGCGGCCGAACTGCCCCGCGCCGGCCAGCACGCCACAGCGGTTGATGAACACCGGGAAGCCGTAGGTTTCCCCGTATTCCAAAGCCATGGCCTCGGAGGCGAGCTTGGTTGCGCCGTAGAGGGAAATGGGTGCGATGGTGGCAAATTCCTCGGTCAGGCCGGCCGCTGAGAGACCGGTCGTAGCCTGGGCCTTGGGGTCCGGGATAAAGGCGTCCTGCTTCACGACCGTGGGCAATACCGTGAGCGGGGCGATGGAGTAGACGCGGCTGGTGGAGAGGAGGATGAAGCCGGCCTGGTGGGTCTTGCAGTATTCGAGGACGTTGATCGTACCGGTGAGGTTGTGGTCCACGAGTTCCCGGCTGCTGGTCTTGCCATCCACGCCGGCGAGCACGCTCGGGTTGGCGGCGGCATCGATCACAAAATCGGCGGCGGGCAGGGCATCCATCTGGGCTGCGTTGCGCAGGTCGGCGGTGATGACCATGGCGCCGAGCTTCTCCAGCGGCGCGCGGTTGGTCTCGCTGCCGGGCCGGATATAGTTGTCGAAGCCCGTGACCTGATGCCCGGCGGCCAGCAGCTCGCGGGCGAGGCTGCTGCCGACAAAACCACAGATGCCGGTGATGAGGATGCGCATGCGCGGTGAGGGAAGCAGAGCCCGCTGGTCAGGTGAAGCGGGAAATGGATATCCGGTCAGGGGGCAACCGCAGCTGGATCAAGCACCACGGCCAGCCGACGGGTTATCAAAAAGGCATTGGCAAGTCTGGGGGCATGCCGTTGCCTCGTCTGAATGGAGAATTCGTCCGCACCCAGCCGGATGGCCAATTGGCTGGCCGTGGCGGCTTTCGTCATCTGCCTGGCGTTTCACTTCTGGGGCGTGCAGGTGGGCTGGCAGAGCAAGAACCTGCCCGGAGTGGAGTATCGCCAGGCGCAGACCGCCCTCTCGGCGTATTGGATCAAAGTGGAGAATAATTTTTCACTGGCCTATCCCACGCCGGTGTTGGGCAAGCCCTGGTCGGTCCCGATGGAGTTTCCGCTTTACCAATGGACGGTGGTCGCGGTCGGCCGTGCCACCGGTTTGGAACTACTCAAGGCGGGCCGGGTGGTGAGTCAGGCGTGTTTTTACCTGAGTTTGCCGGCGATTTTTCTCCTCCTGGCGCGCTGGACGGTGACCGTTCGCCACCGGTGGCTGGTCCTGGCGACGGTCGTGACCTGTCCGTTCTATATCTTTTATTCCCGCGCCTTCCTGATGGAAACCATGGCGCTGATGTTCAGCTTGTGGTTCTGGGTGGCGTTTGAGCGGGCAGTCGCGGGCCGCAGCAAGGGCTGGCTGGCCTTGGCGATACTGGCGGGGACGGGGGCCGGCCTGGTCAAGGTGACGACTTTGCTTCTCTACTTGCTGCCGGCAGGCGGGTGGGCGGTGGCGCGGTTGTGGTCCAGCCGGAAGGATGCCTGGAAAACCGAACTGGCATGGATGGCGGCCGCCGTGGCGATACCCTTTGCCGCCACGCTTTGGTGGATGCGATTCGCGGACGCGACGAAAGCCCTTAATCCGCTGGCCGGATTTCTTTTGTCGGGAAACCTGCAGGATTTCAACTGGGGGACGCAGGAAACACGATTTTCACCCGAATTGTGGACGCTCAAAGCCCGAATCCTCGGGGATAGTTTGACCTGGCTCCCGGCTGCCGGGATGTGCCTGCTGGCGGCGCTGACCGCCTGCTGGCGGCGTTGGCGGGGTATAGTGCTCTGTCTGGCCCTGTTTGCCGCACCGCTCGTGATCTTCCCAGTGCTCTATGCCTTGCATGAATATTACTTCATCGCGAATACGATGTTGTTGCTGCTGGGCATGGGGTTGGCGCTGGTTGCCTTGGCTGAATCGCGTGTGCCACGCTGGCTCATCGGGCTGGCCGTGCTGACGGTAACCGGGGGCCAGGCCGCACGATATCTGGTCCGCTATTATCCGACACAAAAAATGATCAGTCATGGCGGGGATGGGCTTTCGCTTTCCCTGAGCATCCTGACGCGGCCCGATGAATACTTCATCATCACTGGCCAGGATTGGAACTCCATGACCGCATTTTACGCGCAACGCCGAGCCTTGATGCTGCGACGAGACGCGGAAGACGATCCAGTGCGGGTGCAACGGGCGCTGACGGAGTTAACCGGGGAGAAACTGGGGGCGCTGGTCATCACCGGTCCCTGGGAAAATCGCTCCTGGCTCGTCAGCCAGGCCGTCGCGCTGGGCTTGGAGCCGAAGCCGTTGTATATCTGGCGCGATGTTGCGGTGTTTCTGCCGGCCGGCCGACGCTATGAAAGTCTCGCCAAGCTCGAGGAGCACGTTTTTCCGGAGGTTCGCTACGCTCCGGGCGTCGAACTGCCGCCTGAACTCATGGAATCAACCGAAAAGCTCGACGGGCGCTGGTTCGACCTCGAAAAGCTCCGGCCCAGCCAGCGCCGGTATTTCCGGTACATGCAGCCGATGCCCGTCAGGTTCTACAGCCGGTTTGGCCCGGGCCTGGATTACAGTGCCCCGGTGCCGGAATTCGGCGTGCATCCACTGACGCAGCTGGTCTTCGCCCTGCCCGCGGGCCGGCACACGCTCAAGGGCTCGGTACGCCTGCCGCCGGCCGCTTATCAGGCGGGTCTCCCGCGCGAAGACCAGACGGATGGCATCGAGGTGACGCTCGCCCGGTTGGGCGCGGGTGACACCCGCCAGACCTTGCACACCGTGCTGGTTGACCCCCGTGATGTAGCCTCCGACCGCCAATGGGTTCAGTTGCAGTGGGATTTCGAACTGGCGGTTCCCGGCGAGGTGGAGCTGATGATCGGTCCGGGACCCGCCGGGCACGATACCCGCGACTGGGCGGCGCTCGGTCCGTTGGTGATCGAGTGAGCCGGCGCCTGGCGGCAGGCGGCCAGGTCTCCAGTCGAGAAAAAGGCCTGCCGCGGGATTATTCTGGTCGAACATAAGGAAGCGGAGTAGGTCTGATACTACCTATGACAATCCGCACCCCCTTTACCCGCCTGCTGGCAGGCCTGTTGATAATCAGCGCCGTTCCCGCTTTTGCGGTCAACCGCACCGTCACCATCACGGCGCCCGCCACAGTCAAGCCCGGCGCCTCCGTCCATATCATGATTGCGGCGGCCACCGATGCCACTGATGCCGAGCAAATCGGATTTTTTCAGTCGGAGTACTCCCTTGATGGAGGAAAGACCTGGCTGCCCGTTTATGCCGAAAAGGTAGGCCGGTCGGCGGCTCGTCCGATCGACGTCACCGCCGGGGTGGAGGGATCCAGGATCCTGGTGCGGGCGCGCATGGCCTTTCGCGGCGGCAAGGCCGGGGACGTGGACTTTGCCGGGATGCCAATCGCCTGGGGCGGATCCTGGGGCAAATGGGAGATGCCTCCGGCGAAATTCACCACCATCAGCGTGACGGCCAAGTAAGGCGCCTTCGCGCGGCGGGGCTCAGGCGGACTTCGACCGCATCTTCCAAGCTTCGACGATCTGGCGAATGGTTTCCTCGAGCGACTGGGTGATGTCCCACTTGGGGTAATGGGCGCGCATTTTCCGCAAGTCGGAGTAGTAGCAAATGTGGTCACCGGCGCGATTCTGGTCGACGTAGGTGGAGACCTGCGCCTTGCCCGAAAATTTCTCCACGAGCTTGAAGGCCTCGAGGATGGACGTGCTGTTGGCTTTGCCGCCGCCGAGGTTGTAGACCTCGCCCGCGCGGGGGCTCTCGACGAACGCGGCCATGAAGCGGGCGACATCGAGCGAGTGGATGTTGTCGCGCACCTGCTTGCCCTTGTAGCCGAAGACGCGGTATTCCTTCCCCTCGAGGTTGCACTTCACGAGATAGGAGAGGAAGCCGTGCAGCTCGACGCCGCTGTGGTTGGGGCCGGTGAGACAGCCGCCGCGCAGGGCGCAGGTGGGCAGGTTGAAGTAGCGGCCGTATTCCTGCACCATGACGTCGGCGGCGACCTTGGACGCACCGAAGAGCGAGTGTTTCGACTGATCGATGGTGAACGTCTCGGGGATGCCGTGAGCGTAGGTTGCATCGGCATAGTCCCAGCGGGTGGCGAGTTCGGTGAGCTTGATGGAGTTGGGTGCGTCGCCATAGACCTTGTTCGTGCTCATGTGCACGAAGGGCGATTCGGGGCAGGCCTGGCGGGCGGCCTCGAGGAAGTTGAGCGTGCCGACGGCGTTGGTGTCGAAGTCGTCGAACGGGATGGCGGCGGCGCGGTCGTGCGAGGGCTGCGCGGCGGTGTGGACGATGACCGAGGGTTTGACCGACTTGATAAGGGCGAGGACGCCGGCGCGGTCGCGGATGTCGAGTTCGTGGTGGACAAAGCCCTTCAAGTCCTGCGCCAGGCGCTGCTGGTTCCAGCGGGTGTCCCCCTGCGGGCCGAAGAAGACGGCGCGCTGGTTGTTGTCCACGCCGTGGACCGTGTAGCCTTGGGCGGCGAAATAAACGCAAACCTCCGAGCCGATGAGGCCCGAGGAACCGGTGACGAGAAGAGTCTTGGCCATGAGGAAACGGGGAGCGGCTACCCATACAGAGCGGACAGGGTGTTTCCAGCCGATTCTGGCCGGGGATATCCGCGCTTGCCACGGCGGCCGGGGAGGTCGTCATGGGTGCATGCTTGAACAGACCCACAGACTGACGGGGTGGAGGGGGCTGAAGCGAAGCCTGCTGGTCGGCGCGCTGCTCCTCGCGCTGGACAACGCCGGTGCGGTCGAGCGCACGCTCCGGATCGAGGCAGCGGCTTCGGTGGTCGCCGGGCGGGAGCTGATGGTGACGATTTCCGCCAGCACCGATGCCGGCAAGGGGGAGCAGGTGGGTTTTCTCCAGGCGGAAGCTTCCCTGGATGACGGCAAGACCTGGACGGCGATCTGCTACCTGCAAAAATCCGGCCCCAAGGTGGTGCAGCAGACCAGCCTGAAGCCGGGAGCTGCCGGGACGACGGTGAAACTGCGGGTACGCGCGGCCTTCCGCGACGGACTGGCGGGCGACGTGGACTACGCCGGCGCAGCCATCCGTTGGGACGGAAGCTGGAAGGACTGGAAGTCACCGCCCACGAAACATGCCAGCATAGCGGTGACGGCTCGCTGACCGCCGCTCAGTGGAGATGATACGTGCGCTGGAGGGCCTTGGCCCGCTCAATGTGCATGAACTCCAGGGCCGGCACGCGGACCGCCTCGTCACTGGTGGCGGGAGCAGCGAGCAATTGGCGCATTTCCGTGCCGCGCCAGCCGGCGAATCCAGCCAGCGCGGCCGGCCAGCCCCACAGGCACCAGCCTGCGACCAGGCCCACAAGCACCGCCGCCGCCCACGAACGGTGGCGCACCAGCGGAAGCCGATCCACCGCGGTGGCGAGCAGCAGCGCCGCAAACGGCAGGGTGGCGAGCAGCGAGCTGTATTGATAGCGTGAACTCAGGGAGGCGAGGAAGCCCGTGTGATAACGGCCGATGCCGACCAGCACCGCATTGCCCAGATCATAGGCCAGCAGGAGCAGGAGCAGCTGCCACACCCGCCCGCGGGCGAAAAACAGCGCGGCGGCCATCACGCCGATCTTGGTACTGGCGAGCAGGAGCAGCAGGGCGGGATGCAGCGAAGTGCCGCCCCACAACACGTGGCCGGGATTCAGCAGGAAGTAGCTGGCGCCGAATTGCAGCACCTCACCCCAATGACCGCCTAGTTGCTGATGATTGCCGCTGGAATAGAGCATGATCACCCCGGCCACCGCCAGGGCAGGCAAGAGGCAAAGAAGCCCTCCCGGCAGACGCCGGGCCGCGGCGCGCCAGTCGCGGGCGGTCAGGGCGGGCAGCAGCAGCCCGAGCGCCAGCACGGCACCGGTGAGCACGCCGCGCGAGAAGGAACAGGCGCTGGCGGCCGCAAAAAGGAAGAGCGGCAGGTGCAGCCGCCAGGAAAAGACGCGGGTGTCGTCGCGATGCTCTTCGTGCCACCACAAGGCCAGCAGCAGAAAGCTCGTGGCCAGCACGGCGGACCATTGCACCGACCAGCCGAGGGTCTCGAGGTTGGCCGGAGTGAGGGCGAAAACGAATTGCGTGACGAGACCGGCCAGCCAGGGAAAGCCGGCGCGGAGCAGGAGCCGGCCGAGCAGGAAGGTGTTGAGGGCGTGGGTGAGCCACAGCAGCCAGAGCATGGCGGTGTAGCTGCCGTCAAACGCCAGGACGCCGCCGCCCCAGAGCAGTTTGAAAAGCGGCACAAAGTTCTCCGCGAAGACGAGTACGGTCCAGTCGCGCAGTCCCATCCGGGCGATCTGGTCGAGGAGGAACAAATCGTCGGCGAACCAGAAGAGCATCCGGAATTCGCGGTGCCAGATCAGGAACGGCGCGAGGGCGGCCAGGCCCGCGAGCCAGGGCAGCGCGCGTTGCAGGGGTGTGAGGGGCGCTGCCGGCGGAGGAGCAGTCTGGTCGGGCGCGGTGGTGGACGCCGGCAACGGCGGGGTGACGCGCGGGGTGCGCCACGCTGCAATCGCATCCCACAGGGCGGCGATGATGAAGACGAGCAGCAACGGATAAATCGGCGCAAAGGAGGAGACGGTGAGGACGGGAAAGGACGAGGCCTCGATCATCGCGTGCATCAGCACGGAAGCGGCGCAGGCACCCCACGCGGCGGCCGCCACGGTCAGGGCGTAGGTCCATGCTCTCCGCCGAAGGGCGAGGCCGGCCCGGATCACCACCAGGATCTGCGCACAGATGAACAACAGCAGCAGGACCGGCCGCAGCGTCTTGCCGATCCAGTGCAGCCCGTCGACTTTTCGGGCATTCAGTACATATTGGGCGGCTCCGACTATATCCAATTCACCCGCCGGCGGAGAGAGACGTTCACGGGTGATATCGCGGAACAACTGCAACTCCCCGGGCGAGCCCGAGCTGGCCGGGACCCGGGCGCTGAAGCGGCTGAAACGCACCAGGAAATCCGTGAAGTCGCCCGCCGCGTGCAGAAAGGGGCCGGTCTGGTCATCGCGCCACGGCGGGAGAAATCCGCTGCGGGCGCCACCCGCAGGCAGCCGGCCCTCGTCACAGGCCCGGTTGAGTTCGCGGGCCAGTCGGCGATAAAAGCCCAGCGCTTGGGCCGCGTTGCCGTGATAGCCGGCCTTGGCGGCGGCTTCGCGAAAAGCCCACATCAGCCAGCCGCCGCCAATCTGGCCCTGCTCGGCCGGCAGGTGGGTGAAAAATTCCGACGAGCCGGCCCAGCCTCGGGCGACGCCGGCCTCAAATTGCTTTTGCAGTTCCGCAAAGGCCGGGCTCACGGCGGCCATGGCCGCCCGCGCCTCACGGGTGACGGGCACGTAGGGCAGTTCGGGGTCCACGCGCACCCGCAGCATGGCACCGTACGCGTCCCGGAAATCCTGCGCACGAAACTCACACGTGCCGAACCAGTCATAGTGGCGCTTGTTCTTCGCGCAGACGATCAGTACCGGGATCACGGCGACAACCAGGGCCAGCCCGAGCCAGCCGGCGGCACGCCGGGCGGTAGCGCGGGAAATTCTCCACGAGCCGAGCAGATACGCGCCGGCCAGCAGCAGCACACCAGGGGCCAACCAGATCACCTCCTCGCGGGTGAGATAAAAGGCACCACCCGCCAGCCCGAGCAGCAGCACCCACGGCAGCTGCCGGCGCGCCGGCCCCGCCCGGCGCAGATACAGGGCAATCAGCCCGGCGAGAATCATCAGTCCGAGCGGTCCATAGACGTGCTGCCGGAGCACACGACCCATGCTCGGGCCGTCGAAGGTCATCGGGTTCCAGAGCAGCAGCGCGTAGACCGCCAGCCGGGCGCCGGCCGAGGTCACGACGGGACGCAACGCCCGGGCGAACAGGCCGCAGGCGGCGACATAGAAAAGGTGCTGCGCCAGAAACAGCGGCACGCCAAGCGTGAAGGCGGCGGCGATGAACAGGGAGTAGAACGGACCCTTGGCGAGGGTGAGTTCATGGTAGGGCCCGAGCCATTCGCCCCGGATCAGGTGCTGGGCCAGTTCGATGAAAAGCCGGTCGTCGTGCCCGGCGCTGCCGATGGCAAACACGCCCTGACCGCGGGAGAGCCAGAGCTTGAGGGCGGTGAGCGCCAGCGCGACCGCCAGCCAGAGCCGGTTCCGATGGACGGAGGCGACAATCATGTGGCGTCGGTGCGCGTATCGAGCCGCAGCACGCCCAGGAAGAAGCTGGTGAGAATCATCTGGCAGCCCAGCACGAGGCACAGGGCGCCGGGGATGACCCAGCGGAGCGTCTCGGCGGGTTGCAATCGGCCGAAACCCTGTCCGCCCCAGATTGACACCGCCCCGATGGA
This sequence comes from Oleiharenicola sp., assembly GCA_031390295.1. Lineage (GTDB taxonomy): Bacteria > Verrucomicrobiota > Verrucomicrobiia > Opitutales > Opitutaceae > Lacunisphaera. The sequence continues at coordinate 1,148 of JANMTJ010000329.1, read as the reverse complement.
CAGGGCGAGGCCGGTGGCCACTAGCACGGTGCCCGAGATGAGACCGGACTCGAGCGTGACATGGCGGAACCAGTCCTCAAAACCCGCCTCAGGCCGGCGCAGCCCGGCCCGGGTCGCGACGAATTTGCTGAGCACGGCGAAGGAGGTGGCCTGAAACCCGATGAGCACGGCGACGGCGGCAAAGAGCAACGTGTGGACGTCGAGCGTGATGCGCCCGAGGGGCAACGGTCCGCGCACCAGAACACTGCCCGCGATGATGCCGGCCGACATCAGGAGAATGCCGGGATACCAAAACAGCCAGCGCGGACTGAAGAGCAGCATGAAGCGCAGATGCCGCCAGCCGTCACGCCACGGCCGGAGGTGCGGCGGCCGGTCGCGGCCGTCCTTGCGCAGCACGGTGGGCACCTCCTCGACGCGGAGGCCGAAGAGCACGGACTTGATGACGATCTCCGAGGCCAGCTCCATGCCGGTGGTGCGCAAATCCATGCGCCGGTAGGCGTCGGCGGTGAAGGCGCGCAGCCCGCAGTGGAAATCGCCGATGCCCGTCTGGAAGAACAGCCGGCCGACAAAGGAGAGGACGGGGTTGCCGATATGACGGTTTTTCCAAGGCATGGCCCCGGGCTCGATGCCTCCGAGGAAGCGGTTGCCCATGACCAGGTCGGCTCCCGCGCGCAGGCGCTCGACGAAGCGGGGCAGGTGGGAGAAATCGTAGCTGCCGTCGGCATCGCCCATCAAGATGAAGCGGCCGCGTGCCGCCGCGATGCCGCCCCGCAGGGCATTGCCGTAGCCTTTGATCGCGATGGGCACGACCCGGGCGCCGGCCTTGGTCGCCAGTTCCTGCGAGCCATCGGTGCTGCCATTGTCGGCGACGAGCACTTCGCCCGCGATGCCGGAAGCGGTGAGGGCGTCCATCGCCTCGCGCACGCAACCGGTGATGGTCAGGGCCTCGTTGAGGCACGGCATCACCACGGTGAGTTCGAGCAATGCGGCAGAGGTAGTCGGAACAGTAGACACGGCCCGGAGCAAAGCAGCCGGGCCGGGCATGGCAAAGGCAGAAATACCGCCGGCTAAAACGCCCAGCAGAAGCCGGCGGAGAGGTCGGAAGTGGTGTCGGAGTTCTTACCGCGGGCGAGGCCGGAGCCCCATAG
>JANMTJ010000310.1:0-2031 GCA_031390295.1 Oleiharenicola sp. | reverse complement strand
GCCGACGCGGGCGCGGACGTCGACGAAGTGCCCGCCCGCCTTGGGCCACACCCAGCCGCGCAGCATGTGCCGGCCCTGCGGCAGCGCCGCACCCGGCGCGGGGGATTCGAGGTGGCTGAAGCTGAAGGGGGTTTCGTGCATCAGGCCTTGAAGACAGGGCGGCAATTCCGTTCGCCGCCGCGGGGCGCTCGGAGTGCGCGCCCTGTCCGCGCTGCCCCGCGAGAATGCCACAAAAATGCCGGGTTGATTTTCAAATGATGCGCAGGGACCTCACCCCAGCCAGGCTTCGCGGACCACCTGCAGGTGCCGGGGGAGGGCGCGGGCATGGTGGTAGTGGCGGGCGGCGCGGGCGTGGGCCATCGAGATCATCTTTTGATTGCCGGCGAAGTGATCGGCGAGCGCCATTTTCAGTGCGGCGGCCAGCTTGAAGGGGTCGCCGGCGGGCACGAGCCAGGCCTCGTCGGTGTTGGTCAGCATCTCGGCGATGCCGTTGACGTCGGTGCTGACGATGCGCGTGCCGAAGACCATCGCCTCGAGCAGGACACGCGGGAAGGATTCCTCGAAACTCGTGCAGACGAGAATGTCGGCCAGTCGGTAGAAGTCGTAGATGTCGGGCGTCTCCGGGAAAATCTTCACGTCGTGCAGGCCCATCAGCTGGATGTCCTCGGTGAGGGACTCCATGTAGAGGCCCTCGCGCGCGCCGACCATCACCCACTGGATTTTTTTGCCCGGGTGGAGCGCGGGCAGCTCCTTGCCGAGCAGGTCGATGCCGCGGATGTAGATGTGCTGACCCTTGCGCTCGCAGACCGAGCCGATGTTGACGATGACCACGGCGTCGGGATCGAGCCCGTGCTTGCGGCGCAGCGCGGCCTGGTCGTGCGCGGCGGCGAACTGTTCGATGCGCGCGAAGTCCACCCAGCTGGCGAGCGTGCGGAAGTTGTCGTTCACGTTGAGCTCCTCGTGGAGGTCGCGGGTGGCCTTGGCGGTGTAGACGACGCGGGTGGCGAGCCGGAACGCCTCCTCGACGGTCTCGTGCATCGCCGACGGCAGCAGCGGCGCGAAGAAGCGCTTCACCACGTTGCTCTCGTGGATGTAGAGCGCGGAGGACCTGCCGAGGTGCGCGGCCAGATGCACGCCCCAGAAGGTCAGCATGGTGTTGCAGACGAAGAGATCGATGTCGTCCCAGTTTCGCGAACTGGCGAATTTCTTCAGGGCGGTGGCGAAATATGCCGGGGTCCTGGCGCCGAGCAGCGCGGCGGCATCCCAGATTTCCACCTTGAGGCCGGCCTGCTCGAAGCGGGCGCGGAGCGGTCCGTCCTCGGGCGAGGCGACGGTGACCGCCACGCCCGGCGGCCCGGCGAGGTAGCGGGCCAGCTCGAAGATGAAGATGGGCGCACCCTCGAACTTGAGGTTGTGCGTGAGCACGAGCGCCCGGAACGGCCGGGCGGTCTGCGCGTAGCGCTGGTGGTAGGGATTGAGCGGCAGGTTGCGCGGCGGGAAGTCGAGCGCTTCGCTGTGGTAGGGATCGCGGTAGGTGCCGTGGCGGGCGATATACTCGCTGTGCTCGCGTGCGGCGTAGGTGTTGCCACGCGACGCGCTGCCGACGTGGCGGAGCACGGCCTGCGGGGTGACGACCGAGCGCTGGCCGGCGGCCCCGGCGCGCAGGCAGAAGTCCACGTCGTTGTAGGCGACCTGGAGCTTCGCCTCGTCGAAGCCGTGGAGCTGGCGGTAGAGGTCGGTGCGCGTGAGCAGGCAGGCGCCGGTGACGGCGGCGACGTTGCGTGCGGCGTGCGGGAGGAAGAGATAACCGAGGTCCTCCACCGGCTCGCGTTCAAAGAGCACGTGGGCCAGGCCGTCCTCGCGGCTGAGGGAAATGCCGGCGTGGTTGATGGTGCCGTCGGGATGGAGGAGCTTGGCGCCGACGACACCCACGCCCGGCACGCTGAGCCAGCCGGCCATGTCCTCGAGCCAGCCGGGCGCCAGGGCCTCCACGTCGTTGTTGAGGTGCAGCACGAGCGGGGTGTCGGCGCG
>JANMTJ010000272.1:0-2359 GCA_031390295.1 Oleiharenicola sp. | reverse complement strand
TACGACGCAGCCGGGGGAATAAATCAGGTATTGCCCAGCACGAGGTTGATGGCCGTTGAAAGCTTGGCCCAGCTCTGCTCCTCTGACGTGAGCTGCTTTCGGCCAGTGGCCGTCAGCGAATAGAACTTCGCCTTGCGGTTGTTTTCCGAGACACCCCACTCCGCCTTGATCCAGCCCTGGTCCTCGAGCCGGTAGAGCGCCGGATAAAGCGAACCCTGCTCCACCGTCAGCATGTCCTTCGACATCTGCCCGATCCGGACGGCGATGCCGAAGCCGTGCATGGGCTCGTTCTGGAGAGATTTAAGGATGAGCAGGTCGAGGGTCCCCTGTAGGAGATCAGCTTTATTGTGCGTCATGGTTATGCCTAGATTGCCTAGGAGAGAGTCGTCTCTCCCCTAGATTGTCAAGGCGAGAAGGGATTGACCACGAAGAGTCACGAAAAGACACAAAAAACACCCAGAACGGCGGACCGTTTATCGTGAATTTTTGTGCCCTTTCGTGGCCAAAATTCCGGGCGCCTTGGTCCGGCTCGAAACTCATCCGTGTTAATCCGTGAAATCCGTGGGCAAAACACCGTTTCCCTGCGGGCTTGCCTCACCACTCTGTCCTCTGTTTTCTGCTCGCCTCGCCAAAGCTCCGATAGCGTAGGCGGGTCATCCGTCCTCTGATGTCTTCCGAATCCACCCCGCTCCTTTCCCCCGCCCAGCGCAAGCTCGTCGGCTTTGCCCTTGGATTCGCCGCCTTCTGCGCCATCGGCTGGCTGCTCTATGTGCTCCTGTCTGGCGTCGCCCGGTTTATCAGCGTGTTTTCCAGTGTCATCTGGCCGCTGGCGATTGCCGGCATCCTGGCCCTCCTCATGCGGCCGGTTGTCACCGTCTTCGAACGGCGGCTGAAGATCCGCCGGCCCTTTGCGGTAGTCCTGCTCTACGTTGTCTTCCTCCTGCTGGTCGCCGGGCTGCTCGTCACCTTCCTGCCCGCCCTGGTCACCCAGCTGCTGGAGTTCATCGCCTACCTGCCGACCCTGTGGCAGAAGACCGTCGCGTGGAGCGAGCTTCATTTTCCGGAGTGGCTGGCGATCGTCCGTCCCTATCTCGACAACCCCACGGTCAAGGCCGCGATCGACGGACTGGCGCAGCAGGCGCAGGATCTGCTCGGCCACCTGGCGCCCACCCTCAAGTCGGCCGGCGCGGGCCTCTTTGGGATCTTCGGCATGGTGGCGTCCCTCGCGGTCATTCCCGTCTATCTGTTTTTCTTCCTCCTCTCCAACAACGACCCGACAAAATCCCTGCCCGAGCACCTGCCCTTTCTGCAAAAGGAGCATCGCGACGACGTGGTCTTCCTCGTCCGCGAATTTATCGGCATCCTGGTGGCGTTCTTCCGCGGCCAACTGCTCATCGGGTTGATCATGGGCGTGCTGCTGGCGACGGGCTTTTCCATCGGCGGGCTGAAGTTTGGCCTGGCCATCGGCCTGCTCACCGGCCTGCTCAATATCGTGCCCTACCTCGGCAGCATCCTCGGCCTGAGCGTGGCCCTGCCGCTGGCCTTCCTGCAGCCCGATGGCGGCCTGACGCTGGTCGCCATCTGCGTGGGCATCTTCATCGCGGTGCAGGTGGTCGAGGCCTGGTTCCTCACGCCCCGCATCATGGGCCAGCAAACCGGCTTGCACCCGGTCGTCATCATCGTGGCGATATTCTTCTGGGGCCAGGCCCTCGGCGGGGTGCTGGGCATGATGCTGGCGGTGCCGCTGACGGCCTTCTTCGTGACCGCCTGGCGCTTCGTCCGGCGAAAGTATTTCGGCGCGTGATTCGCCGGCAGTGAATTCGGATTCCGAACTGTAGGAGCCTGTTTACAGGCGATGCTGGGCAAGACCGATGAATCGCTTGCAAGCAAGCTCCTAGAGGTGAACCTAGCCCGCATGCCTTGGGAAGTTCGCCACGGAGACGGAGTCCACCTGCCGCAGATCGGCTGGTGGCTCGATGCCCACAAGGCTAAGTCCCGCTGCTTCGTCTCCCACGCCCACTCCGACCACATCGGACCGCACCGGGAGATCGTCGCCACCCGGGCCACGGCCAGCCTCATGCGGCTGCGGATGGCGGGCAAACGGCAGGAGACCATTCTCGAGTACGGCCAGCCGTGGGCGGCGGAATTCGGCTGCGAGTTCAAGTTGCACCCCGCCGGGCACATCTTCGGCTCGGCCATGCTTCAGGCCACTTCTGCGCACGGCAGCCTGCTCTATACGGGCGACTTCAAGCTGCGTCCCAGTCTCGCCGCCGAGCCCTGCGTCGCACCGCGGGCCGATGTGCTGATCATGGAGACGACCTTCGGGTTGCCCAAATACGTCTTCCCACCCGACCGGCAG
>JANMTJ010000237.1:0-2846 GCA_031390295.1 Oleiharenicola sp. | reverse complement strand
CCCGGAGAACGCCGTCGAGTACTTCGTCAGCTACTACGACTACTACCAGCCCGAGGCCTACGTGCCGACCAGCGACACCTTCATCGAGAAGGACTCATCCATCAACGAGGAGCTCGAGCGCCTGCGCATCGCCACGACCAGCTCGCTCGTGAGCCGGCGCGACGTGATCGTGGTGGCGAGCGTCTCGTGCATCTACGGTCTGGGTTCGCCCGAGGAATTTTCCGCGATGCGCATTTCCCTCGCCCGGGGCGGCGCGTTGAACCGCAACAAGTTTCTCGAGCGGCTGGTGGACAATCTCTACGAGCGGAACGACTACGACCTGAAGCGCGGCGCCTTCCGGGTGCGCGGCGACACGGTGGACGTGATGCCGGCCTACCTGGAGCACGGCCTCCGCGTGGAGTTTTTCGGGGACGAGATCGAGGCGTTGACGGAATTTGAGCCGGTCAGCGGCAAGGTGCTGCGCAAGATCGACCAGTTCGAGCTCTACCCGGCCAACCAGTACGTGACCTCTCGCGGCAAGCTCGAGGGGGCCATCGCGGGAATCAAGGCCGAGTTGGAGGAGCGGGTCGCGTTTTTCGAGAAGAACCAGCAATATCTGGAGGCCCAACGCATCCGCATGCGCACGACCTACGACCTCGAGATGCTGCAGGAGATGGGGTTTTGCAGCGGTATCGAAAACTACTCGCTGCATCTCACGAGCCGGAAGCCCGGCGACCGGCCGTTCTGCCTGATCGATTTCTTCCCGAAGGACTTCCTGACGTTCGTGGACGAGAGCCACGTCTCCGTGCCGCAAGTCGGCGGCATGTATAACGGCGACCTTGCCCGCAAACGGACGCTGGTGAATTTCGGCTTCCGCCTGCCCTCGGCGCTCGACAACCGGCCGCAGAGTTTCGCCGAGTTCCAGCAAATCACCGGGCAGACGGTCTATGTCTCGGCCACGCCGGCCCCGTTCGAGCTGGGCCTGTCCACGGTCGTTGCCGAGCAGGTTATCCGTCCGACCGGTCTGCTCGACCCCGAGATCACCCTCCGTTCGACCAAGGGGCAGGTGGAGGACCTGATCGGCGAGGTGCGCAAGGCGGTGGAGCAGGGCGAACGCGTGCTGGTGACGACCCTGACCAAGCGCCTTTCCGAGGAACTGACCTCCTACATGCGCGATGCGAAGCTTCGCGTCGAATACCTGCACTCCGACATTGATGCGCTGGAACGGGTCGAGATCCTGCGCAACCTGCGCCGGGGCAATTTCGACGTGCTCATCGGCATCAACCTGCTGCGCGAAGGCCTCGACCTGCCCGAGGTGGCGCTGGTGGCCGTGCTTGACGCGGACAAGGAGGGTTTCCTGCGCAGCGCCACCAGCCTGATGCAGACGGCGGGCCGCGCCGCCCGGCACGAGAAGGGCCGGGTGATCTTTTACGCCGACAATATCACTGAGTCGATCAGGCGGACGACGGAGGAAGTGACGCGCCGCCGCGCCAAGCAACTCGCCTACAATCAGGAGCACGGCATCACTCCCCGCAGCGTGAAGCGCGGGGTGCAAGCCAGCCTGCACACCTACGACGGCAGTGGCACGGACCAGAATGTCGCCGTGGCCGAGTCAGCGGACGAAGTGGCCGAGGTCATTGCGGAACTGGAGGAGGAGATGCAGGAGGCGGCGAACAAGCTGGAGTTTGAGCGCGCGGCGCTGCTGCGCGACCAGGTCAACGCCCTCAAGTCAGGTGACTACAAGACCACCGGCAGGAAGGAAGCCGCCTACGGCCGGAAGGGGAAACGCCGGCCAAAATAGCCGGCGTGGGCTTGATTGTGGGAGCGTGCTTGCACGCGACAGTCGCGACCAAGGTCGCTCCCACAGAAATACATCACTCCAGCAGCGTGGGACCGCCGTGGCTCTGGCGGCACTCGTTCATCACCCGCAGCCAGATCTCGCGCAGGTCAAACAGGCGCGGGATGGCGTATTCCCGGTAACGCACGGCGAAAGGCGTGGCGTTGGCATCGGGTTCGTTCAGGCGGGAGAGGGTGAAATTGAGTTCGCGGAGGGCCTTCTTGAAGAGGAGGACGGCGAGGGTGTAGTCGCCCATTTCCAGCGCTTGCACAGCCTGCAGGGCCTGCTCGTTGCCGCGATAGAGGAGCGTTTGCAGGTTGATGCCGAGGGCGGGAGGGACCCGGCCGGGTTGGGCGGCGACCCGTTCCCAGTGCGCCAGCAGGCTCAGATACAGCGCGCGGGTCGAGATATAGACCGGGTTGCGGTGCAAGGTATAGGGATCCCAGTCACCGTCGAAAATCTCCTCATCCACCTCATCAATTTCCTCCACTTCCCGGGTGATTTCGGGGCTGGTGGAAGTGTCCTCGGCGAGTTCCCAGCCCATCAGGCGGGCGGCCTCGTCGATCCGCTGCATCGTGGCCGGCAACTGGTCGTAATGCTTGATGTAGTCGCGAACGGCGGTCTCTTGGGCGGCGAGGTATTTCTGCCAATCGGCCTCGGTCCAGGAAAGTTCCCCGCAGTCGTCCCAGTCGTTATCGAACAGCCCGTCGGAATCAGGATTCGTCATGTAAGGAATGCGCCTTGCGGCGTTGGGTTGCACAATGCGTGCCGGACCCTTGCTGGCAAATAAAATTCCGGTCACACGCAGGAGGTTGGTGTTGTCTCGGCCGGGGGCGGGGCTTTTCTGCCTGCATGTCCGGGGTTTATCATGCGACGGTATATTTCAGCGGCCGGGTGCAGGGCGTGGGCTTCCGGTACCACACCCTGCAGGTCGCCAAAGGCTATGAGGTTGCGGGCTATGCCATGAACCTGCCCGATGGGCGCGTGCAGCTTGAGGCCGAGGGCCGGCCGGACGAGGTACGCGCCTTCA
>JANMTJ010000222.1:0-4647 GCA_031390295.1 Oleiharenicola sp. | reverse complement strand
GGGCTAACGGTTAGAAAAGGAATCAGTCGCATCCGCGAGCGGAAAATTTCAGTTACAGGTCATCCCCGCAACGCTTGGCTCCTTCCAGGCGTTCAACACCAAACACCCCTGTCCCCCTAGAACATGAGAACCCAGGTTTTCTTCCGCTCCGCCTTGGCCGGCCTGCTGGTCGCAACTGCCGCCAGCCTGTCCGCCCAGACCTCCCAGGATGTCAAGCCCGCGGCCGCGCCGGCCGCCTCCGAAGTCATCACACTCGATGACTTCATCGTCACGTCCAGCAAGGCCGCGGGCTACCGCGCCACGAACGCCATCTCTGCCACCGGCATCGGCACAAAGATTGGCGACACCCCGCTGGCCATCAGCGTCGTCAATAGTGAGTTGATTTCCGACGCCGGACTCAACGAAGTGCGTGAGGCGCTCAACATGGTGCCGGGCGTGCTGACCAACCCGGTCAATGAATCACGCGCGGTCATTCGGGGTTTCACGGGCCTGATCGCCTATCGCAACGGCCAGTACCGCCGCCAGCTGATGACCACCTGGAACATGGACCAGATCGAGGTGATCAAGGGTCCAGCTGCCATCTTCTTCGGCGCGGTGCGTCCGGGCGGCATCATCAACACTGTCACGGCCAAACCGTCTTTCACCGGCAGCTACTCCGACGTCAAGGTCAGCGCCGGCAACGAAAGCTACCTCAAGGGCGAGCTTTATTCGAACCAGGTTCTGAATGACAAGTTTGCCTACCGCGTTGGCCTGGGCGGCATCGATACGGGCGGCATCCGCCAGTTCGAATACAATCACGAGACCTATGCGGGCTTGTCCGCCATCTTCAAGCCCACGCCCAACCAGCAACTCACCGTCGATCTGGAGAAGATCGATCGGGAGCGGTTCTACCTCAGCTCCTACCCGGTGCGCTCGCTCGTCAATTCCAAGGTCTACGGTGTTGCTGGCGCAATCGCCGCCCAGGCAGGTATCAACCGGTTGGCCACGACGGCCGACTCTGCCAATCGCGCCTACCTGACCACGCTTGGCTATTCAGGCACGGCCACGGCTGCGAATTTTTACCCGCTCTACGACAGCTTTGCCCCCTACAGCTACGAAACGTCGCTGAGCAACGACGCGCGCCAGATTCAGCGCTCCGAAACCGTCGACGTCGAGTACCTGGCCAAGATCAATGACAACCTCGTCTGGCAGACCTCGCTCAACTACGCGTACGACAACACCTCGGGCCTGCAGCCGTCGGACGGCGACACCCGCCCGTATGCGGACGGTTCCGTGCGGTTCCGCACCGAGTTCTTCATCAACATCCGCGATTCCTACAACGTGGACAACAAGCTTACGTGGCGCTTCGACCTGGGCCCAACCAAGCACACCGTGCAGTTCGGCCAGGAATTCCAACACGTGGTTTTCACGCGTCCGGGCTACTATAACCCGGTGGCGAAGACCTACAACAACTCGCCCGGCAACAGCACGGTTTCGGGGGTCCCGAACAAGTATGTGACCTACTACTTCCCGGGCGGCTCGACCCCGGTCAGCATCGGGCAAGTCTTCGCCGACAGCGGCCAGACTTTCAACATCGTGCGCAAGAACACGGATAAGCTCTACGGCTACTTCATCATCGACCAAGCCAAGTTCTTCGACGAGCGCCTGCTCGTGCTGGCCGGCGCCCGCTACAATTCGTTCAAGGCCGGCGGTCGATATAGCATTCCCGTGGCGAATTCAAATCAGGCGGCGGTGAACGGCGGCTTGGCCGATTTCGATCTCGCCAAGGGCAAGGGCGGCATCACGCCGCAAGCCGGGTTCGTATACAAGATCACGCCGGGAATCGGGCTCTTCGCCACGTACAGCGAATCCATCGAGCCCAATCTCGCGATTGACGCCGACGGCAATGGTTCGGAGCCGATCGAGAGCCAGGCGTTGGACTACGGCTTGAAGGCCGAGTTTTACGGCGGCCGCCTGACCTCGACTTTCGCCTACTACACCATCGACCGGCAGAACCTGGCCTACACGGATACCGAGAAGCAGATCGCCACCGGCCGCTCCCCCTATTTCATCTTTGGCAATTCTGAGGCGAGCGAGGGCTTCGAGCTCGAGACCAACTGGACGCCGAACAACAACTACACTTTGATCGCCGGTTGGGCGTACACGACCACGGCCGAAACGACCAAGTCCAATAATGCGCTCTTTGTCGGCCGGCGCTTCGGCGGCCAGCCGGCGAACACCTACAATCTCTGGAACCGCTACACCTTCACGGGCGACACGCTCAAAGGCCTGTCCCTGGGTTTTGGTCTCCAGCACAACGATGGCTGCAATCTCTCGCAGGATCCGAACAATCAGGTCTGGCTTCCGGCGTTCACCTCTTACAATGCAATGGCTTCCTACAATCTGAAGCTCGGCGGTCGTGATATAAAGGCGCAGCTCAACATTAAGAACCTCACCGACGAGCGCTATCGCGAGGGCGCCGAAGGCTACTTCGCCCCGTCCCGCAGCATCTATCTCAGCCTCGCAACCCGGTTCTGATTCAGGTTGGTCTTGGGTTTATCTTCAGGCCCGCCGATTGGTTTCCGGCGGGCCTTTTGCTTGAGAGTCGCCATCCCGCCTGCGATTACCTATTTATGTCCTCCCGATTTCCATGAACCGCGTGCTTCTTCTCCTCGCGTCGTTCGCCGCCTTCGGGTTGGGCGCGCTGCCAGCTGACGCTACGGCGTCCACCGCCTTGGATGAACGGCCGTGCGAAATGCTGCTGGCTTCGCTGCGTTACTCCGATGGCTTTTGGGACGAGAGGGCGGGCCTCCTGCGCTCGCCGTTGCCCGAGGAAAACCGCCGGCACCGTACTCGCGAGAGCACCTGGTATGCACTGGGCCTGTTCCTGCGCAACCAGCCCGGGGACGAACCGCGGGCCGTGCGCATCCTGGAGAACGTGCTCGCCCATCAGCTCGACGCTCCCGGCTGGCGCTGGGATGGCACCTTCCGCCGTTTCCTGGATGAGCCTGTACCCGGTCCCGGGGGCGAACTGTGGAAGGATTTCGATCCCAACTGGCGGCATTTTATTGGCACCACCTTCGCGCTCATCCTGACCGAGTTTGAGGCGCGTCTCCCCGCCGGTTTGCCGGCGCGGCTGGAGCAGGCCATCCGCCGTGCGGTGGAGGGTGAGCTCACCCAGGGGCGCGATGAGCCCTACCACACCAACATCAAGCTCATGCACGGCTTCCTCTGGAGCTGGGCCGGGGCGCGGTTTAACCGGCCCGACTGGGTCGCCGGTGGCGAGCGTTGGGCTGAGGAGGTTGCGGCCGCGTTTGCCGCACATGAAACCTTCGAGGAATACAACTCGCCCACCTATTACGGCGTGGATTTCTACAGCCTCGCGCTCATGCGCCGCCACGGGGCGACGGAGCGCCTCCGCACGCTGGGGGCCGCGCTTGAGGCCGGGCTCTGGCGCGACGTCGGCCGTTTTTATCACGCCGGGTTGAAGAACCTCGCGGGCCCCTACGACCGTGCCTACGGCATGGACATGCGTCAGTATGTGTCGTTGACGGGCGTCTGGATGGGGCTGGTGCTGCCGGCGGACCAGACGCCCCTGCCTGATCCGTCCGGTCCGATGGGTCACGCCCATGATTTTCTCTGCACGCCCACCTATGTGGCCCTCGGCGCACAGGTCCCGCCTGACGTGCTGGAGAATTTCCGCGCCTTCAAGGGGGAACGCAGGCTGCGCCGCCCGATCACGGCCACCCGCACCGCCACGGCCTGGCTCGCGGCGAACGTGATGATCGGTGGCGAAATCACCGGGCGCACGCTCGGGGCCACGCCCGGCAAGGGCCAGTTTCATCCGGCGACCATCCACTGGCGCGCGCCGGGTGACGATGTAGGCTGGGTGCGGCTCTACGCCTCGCCGCCTGCCGATGCCGAGGCAGGCAAGGAGTCCCTCCTCGTCACCGCGGCCGTCCCGGGCGACTTCACCTTTCGCATCAGTGTGCCGGGCCTCGTGGCCGGCCAGCTTGGACGCGACCGCTGGACGCTGCCCGGCCTGGTATTACTCATCGAGTCAGACGCCAAGGCATTTGCCGTGACGCCTGGGGACGGTTTTGTCGACGTCGCCTATCATGGCGCCACGGGTGTGAAGCTGCAGGTGTCCGTGCCATGAGCTGCCGGCTGCTGCTCTTGGTGCTCTGTGCGTTGCCGCTGGCGGGGGCCGAACCGCCCCGGCTCGTCGTCGTCATCGTCATTGACCAATGCCGGGCCGACTATCTCGAGCGCTTTCGCCCATGGTTTGTCGAGGGCGGCTTCCGCCGTTTGTTGGAGGGCGGTGCGGTCTACGCCAACGCGCATCACCGCCATGCGATGACGGCCACCGCGCCGGGCCACGCGACGATTCTCACGGGCGTACATGCCGACATGCACGGGGTCATCGCCAACGAGTGGTTCGACGTATTGGCCGGCCGCCAGGTCAGCTCGATCGAGGACCCGGCCGCGCCGCTTGTCGGCGCGGCGGAATCGCCCGTACGGCAGCCCGGGGTGGGTGGGGAGGCCGACTTGACCGCGTCACCGCGTTTCCTGCTCGCGGCCACCGTCGGCGACCAGCTCAAGCTCCGTCATGGCGCACAGTCCCGGGTCATCTCGCTCGCGAACAAGGACCGCGGCGGGATCTTCCTG
>JANMTJ010000221.1:0-12191 GCA_031390295.1 Oleiharenicola sp. | reverse complement strand
GGAGTGGCAATGCCGGCGCGACAGTGCGCTGATCTCGATGCCTAGCGCGACGGAGATCCCGCTGCAGTGTCCGGTGGCGTGGCACGGGTTTCGCTCGGCGCAGCACAAGCTGGTGCTGAACGCGGACAAATCAGGGAAACTGGGCCCTTCGCCTTCAACGGGCTCAGGGCAAGGTCTCCGACCCTGGCTGTATTTCGACCTGGAACACGATCCGTTGGAGCGGGAAAACCTGGTTGAGGATCCGGCACGGGCAGGGGAGATAGCTGAGCTGATGGGGTTGATGTGAGTATTAGAATCTCACCACAACGACACTACGGCCCGACGAAGCAGGCGGTGAACAGACAAACAAGGCAGGGCAGCGGGTGATCAGAGATCCGTCGGGTCGTGGTGCCGTCGTGGTCAAAAAAACAGTCAGGCGGATTTCGGGCCGAAGTAGCGCTGGATGGCGCCCTGGAGATCCTCGGCCTTCACGGGTTTGGCGAGGTGGTCGTTCATGCCGGCCGCCAGACAGAGCTCGCGGTCGCCGGCCATGGCATTGGCGGTGAGGGCGAGGATGATGGGCTGGCGTTCCTTGGGCAGGAGCCGGCGGATCTCACGCGAGGCGGTCAGGCCGTCCATCTCGGGCATCTGCAGGTCCATGAACACGAGGTCGAATTTCTGCTTCTGCACGGCGGCGACGGCTTCGACCCCGTTGCCGGCGGCCAGCGCCTTGTAGCCCATGCGCCCGAGCAGACCGAGAGCCACCTTTTGGTTCACGGGGTTGTCCTCGACGAGGAGGATGTCGAGCGGGATGGAATCGGCCAGACGCGTAATGAAGCCGACCGGACTGGCGGATCCCGGTCGGGCGGCGGCACCCGCGAGGACGCGCCGGAGAGCGTCGTGGAGTAGAGAGGGCTTGATGGGCTTGGGCAGGCGGAAGACGAGGTCGTCGAGATTCTGGTCGCGCTTCTGGCTGCCATGCGCCGGGGCCAGCAGGACAATGGGGAGGCCGGGCCGGGCGGCCCGGATTTTTGCAATGAGCTCGATCCCGGAATCGCCGGCAAGGTCCTGATCGATGATGGCGGCGACGGGCTTGTTCCCGGCGGCAAGCCGGAGGGCCTCGGCGGCGTTGGCAGCGGGCAGGGGTTGCAAGGACCAGCCGCGCAGGCACTGGGCCAGCATCGCGCGGTTGACGGGCAGGTCGTCCACGGCGAGCACCGCACCGGTGAGGGGCAGCGGTGGTAGCAGCGGCGCGGTGTAACCCTCGAAGGTGACGGCCGAGGTCTGGATGAAGAAGCGGAAGCGCGATCCTTCCCCGGGCGTACTCTGCACCTCGATGCTGCCGCCCATCATCTCGCAGAGCCGGTGGCAGATGGCGAGGCCGAGGCCGGTGCCGCCATATTTGCGGGTGGTGGAGGAGTCGACCTGGCTGAAGGGCTTGAAGAGCAGGCCGAAGCGATCAGGCGGGATGCCGATGCCGGTGTCGGTGATGAGAAAATCGAGCAGGAAGGGGCCCGCGTTGGTCGGGTTGTCGGAGGCGACGCGGACCTCCAGGGTGATGGAGCCGCGCGGCGTGAACTTGACGGCATTGTTGGTGAGGTTGACGAGGATCTGGCGGAGGCGGGTGCTGTCGCCGATGATGCAGGACGGGACGAGCGGATCGATGAACCAGGCCAGCTCGATGTCCTTGGCCGCGGCCTGCGCGGCGAAGAGGTCGACGACATCCTCGATGCACTGCGTGAGCTCGTAGGGCTGGTTATCCAGTTCCATCTTGCCCGACTCGATCTTGGAGAAGTCGAGGATCTCGTTGATGATCGACAGCAGGGCGTCGCCACTGGTGCGGATGGTGCTCACGTAGTCCCGCTGCTCCGGGTTGAGGTCGGTCTCGAGCAACAGGCTGGTCATGCCGATGACCCCGTTCATGGGGGTGCGGATCTCGTGCGACATGGAGGCGAGGAACTCGGACTTCGAGCGCGAGGCGGAGTCGGCCTCCTCCTTGGCCCGGCGGAGCTGATGCTCGGTCTCGACGCGCGCGGTGATGTCGGTGGCGATCACGATGAAGTTCTCCACATGGCCCTCGTCGCCGACGACCGGCTGGACGTCGAGGTGGACGTGGAAACGGCGGTCTTCCGTCGCGAGCTGGATCGCCTCGGTGGAGACCGGCTCAGCCGCGGCGAGGGCGGACTTGATGCGACCCACGGCGGCCGGATCGGCGTCGGGACTGGCGAGGAACTCGAGCAGGGACCGGCGGCCGACCTCCGCCAGGCGGCGGCCCGTGAGGCGGGTGTAGCTCTGGTTGGCCCACTCAATGTCGCCGCGGGCGTCGGTGATGATGACGGCATTGTCGGTCTTGCTGGCGACGAGGGAGAGCTTGCGGGTCTCGGCCTGGCTGTGGCGGAGGGCCTCGTCGGCGCGCTTGCGGGCGTTGATGTTCTGGATGGTGCCGAGGACGCGGCGGGGATGGTGCGCCGCGGAGAAGGAGGTGCACTTGGCCCGCAAGGCGAGCCAGAGCCATTCGCCGGACTTGAGATGGACGCAGTGCTCGATCTCGATGAGCGGCGTGTCGCCGCGGAAATGGGCGTCAATGACGGCGCGGACCGCCGGGCGGTCCTCCTGGTGGAGGAGGTCGAGCCAGCCGTTGCCGGTGGTGGGCATCTCGGCGGGGTCGGCGCCGATCATTTTCCAGATACTGGCGGTGCAGTAGACCTGGTCGGTCTCGACATTCCACTCGTAGACGCCGGCCTGGGTGGACTCAAAGGCGAGGTTGAGGCGTTCGTCCGCAATCTTGAGCCGGCCCTCGACACGGCGGCGCTCCTCATTTTCGACCTGGAGCTGGCGGCTGGTGCGTTCGGCGGCGCGCTGGCGGCGCAGCGCGGTCTGGGCGAGGTTGGTCACGAGCCCGAGCAGGAGGCTGACGCCCAGGCCCGAGAGCAGGGCGAGCTCGGGCAGGTATTGCCGGTGGGCGCCGACAAAGCCCGGCCGGGGCGTGACCGTGATCGTGAGATGCTGTTCGAGGATATTATAGTGCGCCACGCGCCGGAGCCGGGCATCGAGCGAATCATGCCCGACGGGCGTGGTATAAACCGTGAGGCAGGTTTCCGCCCCGGCCGTGGGGGCGGTGTAGTCGACACAGACGGCGGTTTGGTAGCGGCCGGAGAGGCTGAGCCGACGGTCAATGGCGTCGAAGAACTTGTCGTAATAAAATTCGCCGACGAGAAAGCCACCGGCTGCGGCGGGTACATAGACGGCGAAGACGGGCAGGTCAGCCGCCGCGCCGAGCGGGGCGGCCACGCCAAACGCGGCCGTGCGACTGGCGGCCAGGAGTGCGGCGCGGCGCAGGGGGTCGGCATTGTGATCAAGGGAGGGGGCGTCCTCGTTGCCCGCATGGGGCCAATACCACCTGGTGCGCAGGTCATCGTCGGCGAGCTGGATGGAACGATAACCGGCGAAATCATTGATGAAGCGGGCCGCCTCGCGTTCCCATTCGGCCTGACTGGTGGAGCGGCGGGCGAGCCGGGTGAGATTCTTGACCTGCGATTCGACTTCGCCGCTGAAGAGGGCGGCGATGTAGTCCATCGTCAGCTGGGTGGTGGTGTTGCTATAGGCGAGCTCGCGCTCGCGCAGGGTAACCCAGAAGGTAAGGGTGATCGTGACGCCGCAGACGGTGACAGGCAGCCACAGCCAGCGCGGGCCGGCCCGGCTGTCGTCGGGCTGGCCGGTGGCGCCGAGGATGATGAGGGCGCCACCGAGCAGCAGCAGCGCGGCGGCCGTGTGCGGCCCGATCTGGGCGTATGTCTGCCAGGACGGTACATTGTTCAGGCCACTGCGGTAACCGAGGAGGGCGAGCAGCGCATAGGCGAGCACCAGTGAACCGAGCACACCGAGCAGGACGGGGAGCCGGAAGTCCTTGGGGCGCGCGGCCAGCCAGGAAACAAGGAGAGCGGAAAGGGTGCACGTGGCGGCAAGGGCCGCGGGCATGCGCGCCACCCGTGGCCCGGCGACGAGGGCCTCATGGTCCACCAGCAACTGGTCGAGGCCGAAATCAACGCCGAAGGGTTCCTGGAGCAGGGTGACCAAACCCAGCAGGCTGGCGGCAAAACCCAGGAACAGGCCGGTCTTTTTCCAGCCGAGGGTGTACAGCACCGGAGTCAGTCCGATGAGCAAAAAACAGGCGGCGGCGTTGGCCGGCAGCGCGGCGTCGTACGAGCGCGGCTGCACCAAGGTGACATGGCCCGTCCACCAGCCGGCCAGCACCACCAGCCCGTAGCCCGCGAGCAAGGCAAACGGGCCGAGGTGCCCGTAGCGAAGCAGAGAGGGCTGGGAACGACTCAAGGGGGACGACATGGGGGGCTCAGCCAACTGCTACGGGAGCACATTTCGCATGGCAACGGTATACCCCATGGGCGGGGGGCGGACTACCGTTTAACCGGGGCGGCGGGGGCCGGATCGGCGGGCTTCGCCGCGGGGGCATTCGGGGCGGATGACGAGCCGATGTTGACCGACCATTGCGGATCATCGAGCCGGCCGCCGAGCTTGAGTTCCAGGAAGCGGGTGAGGGGATTGATGACGATGCTGACCGCCGCGGCGAGCAGGCTGCCGGGCTGGTCGTAAGGCTTGAACCTGGCGCTGAAATCAAGGCTGTTGCCCGCGAGGGTGTACTGGCCGTGCGCGTCGATGACGGCGCTCGGGCCCGTGACCTTCAGGTCGGGGAAATAGAGCGAGCCATCCTGCAGCGTGAAGCTGGAGCGGGCGGCATCCAGCTTCAGGGAGGAAAAACTCAAGGAGAGGCCGCTGAGCACCTGGGAAAGCAGGCCGAAGAGATGGATCTCGCCGAGCTCCGCGCCAGTGAGCGCGGCGTTACCGGTGCCTTGGAAGCTGTTGATGCTCGCCGGGTCGCCCTGCGCGGAGAGGGCGACATCGAGGCTGCTGTTGGCCGTCTGCTGGATAAATTTGCTTTCGGCGGTGACGACGTAGGGCTGGCCCAGGCGATTGGCGTCGTATTCCTGCACCGCACGGACCGCGCGCCCGAGGTTGGCCTTGTTGAGGAAGGCATCGAAGCCCAGGCGGCGGGCCGCTGGCGGACCGGTCAGGGAGGCGCGGGCCGAGCCCGAACCACCGGCGGTGGTGAACTCGATCTCCCCAAGGTGCACCGCGTTGCCGCTGACCCCGCCGGCCGCGCGCATGGTGTCCAGCGGGAAACCGTAATAGTGCAGGCTGCTGCGGGCCACACCCGTGAAGCGGTAGGCGGGCACACCACCATCGATGGCACCCCAGGCATGCACCTGCGGCGGCCGGGTGAAGCGCAGCGACGCGAGCACGTCGTCGGCCCGTCCCTCCAGCATGCGACCGAGCACGGCCGGATCGGCATTGGTCGTGAAATCAAATTCAAAGCGGGCGGTCTCGCGGCTGTTGGGCACGCCCAGGCGCTTGAAGGTGCCCTTGAGGTCCTGGGTCCCACCAGCGCGGGTGCCGTGGAGCGCCAGCCCGTGGGTGAAACCGGGCCGGACGAACACCGTGGCGTCCACCTGCTCAAAGTCGCCACCCCACACGGTGGCCGAGCGGGCGGAGGCCCGCAGGAAATTGCTGCTCAGGGACGGATCCTTCCAGCGGCCCTGCAGGTCCACATCGCCGCTGGGCGGAACGACGGGGAACGCGAAATACCTGTGCCAGAAAGTCAGCCACCAATCGCCCCGGAACCAGCCGTTGATATCGGCCGGTCGCAGCCGGCCGTCGAGCAGCATGCGGTAGTCGGTGGTGCCAAAGTCCATCCAGTAGGAACCGCGGGCCATATTTTCCCCCATCGTCACCCGGGCGTCGTGGGCGAGAAAGCTCCGGCCGGCCATGTCAATGCGGCCCCGGGCGGAGGTGATTCCGACCCCGCGCGAGTCGAGCCGGCCCGTATCAACCCGGCCCGTGACGCGGTCGAAACGCCAGCCCGGCGCGAGGATGGCTTCGGCTTGGAAGGCCACAGGATCGCCCATCATGAAATACGGCGCGGCGCGCGGCGTGTGCTGCGCGAGCACGCGGTTGATCAGGTCCGGCGACACGCGGCCTTCAGCGCGGAGGCGCGCGCTTTGTTCGGCGAGGCGGGCTTCCACCTCGGCGGTGATAAATTCCCCGTCAACCTGCGCGGCGGCGCTGCTGCGGATGGCCGGCCAGGCCGACAGGTCGGCGCGGACCACCGGGCCGAGGACCGGTTCGCCGGCGTACGCCATGGAACCGGCGGCGGCCTGCAATTCGAGGGCACGACCCGTGAATTTATCGGGCTGCACCTCGGCCTTGAGGATGGCCCGGACGTTCTCCGCCGTGAATTTGTCCAGGTGGTTGACTCGCCGGGCGGCGACATGCACCTGCAGGGGACGGGGGCCCCGGCCGTCGAGCCGCAGCCGGGTGCCGGCAATGATGGGTCCGAGCACCACCGGCTGGCCCCATGGCTGGCGGGCGGCCCCGGCGGTGAAGAGGAGGTCGGCGGTGTTGCCCACGGCGGGGTTGACCTCCAGCCGCACGGCGAGGGTCGGTTCGTCGAAGGCCTCGAGCCGGTGTAGGAACGGGGCGAGATGGCGGGCCGTCCGGAGATACCGGGCCGTGAGTTCTTCCAGCGCCAGCGGTGCGGTCCCGGCAGTCCGAACCGGGCCCGTGACTTCGCCTTGGAGCGT
Organism: Oleiharenicola sp.; assembly: GCA_031390295.1. GTDB lineage: Bacteria > Verrucomicrobiota > Verrucomicrobiia > Opitutales > Opitutaceae > Lacunisphaera. The sequence continues at coordinate 5,556 of JANMTJ010000221.1, read as the reverse complement.
GAGCGTCAGCCGGCCCATGCGACCGGCAAACTGCTCCACGCGCCAGATCCGGCCCTCGTGGTGCAACACGACAGCGAGGTTGGAAACGACCGGTTCGGCCGTGCCGGTGGGCGAGAGCATGGCGGGCAGCTGGAGGGCGGCCCCCTCGATGCGGATTTCCTCTGGCAGGGTCCAGCCGGCGAGCAGGGACCAGAAGCTGTGGCGCACGTAGAGCAGGCGGCAGGTGAGCAGCGGATCGTCAAACGGGCGCACGCGCAGCTGCACCTCCTCGAGCAGGACCTTGCCCGTTGGATCGAAGCGGGCGCTGCCGAACCGCAGGGCGAGGCCGGACCTGGCCAGCTCGGCCTCGGCGCGCCGGAGCACAAAGTCAGGCACGGGCAGCTCCCGGATGAGCGCGATGTAGATCAGGACGACCAGCAGCGTGCCGAGCACGATCCACAGGGCCCAACACCCGACCGTGACACAGCAGGAACCGCAGAAGCGCAGACCGGTGTTGAACCAGTTATGTTGGGGCGCGGGCACGGCGGATGCGCGGTGCGGTTACGGTTTGGACGCAGGTTCGATCGGGGTGGAGGTCGGGACAGTGGCGGGTTCGGGCTTCACCGGGCCGGGATCGTTGGGGCCGCTGTAAATCAGCGGGAACAGGGCGTCGATCAGCTCCTGTGTGACGCTGAAGACCACGCCGCCAAAGTCGATGGTGCCCGCGAGCAGGGTCGTGCCGCCAAGTCGATCGCTGAGGAAAAGGCTGGCGGGGGTGCTCTGGGCCGCCCCACCGCCGGTGAAGGCGATCGTGTAATCGAGCCGGTAGTGCCACGGCTGCGGGCCCTGGGGCGTGTTGACGCGGTCGGCGGAAAAAGTGTCGGCGGTGAAACGCTGGGCACGAAGCACGTGCAACTGGGCGAGGATGCCGGCGATGGCCTTGCGGGTGGCTTCCGGTTCAGCGGCGAGGGTGGTGTCCCAATTCTTCTCCCCTTCGCCGAGTGTTTGAGCGTAGACCGGCTGGTTGGTGGTGAGGTCGATCAGGGCGAGATTGGTGATCATGGCCCCATCGGGCAGCTCGCGCAGGAGACGCTGGCGATAGTGCAGGGCGTTGGCGGGAGTCTCCTCGAGAATATCGGGCAGAATCTCATAGACGAAGGGGGGATTCGTAAGCCGGGCGAAGGCTTTGCCCGGTTGGTCGGGGGAGACGCCGATTTGAATCACCAGCGTGGAGGGCTCGTTGCCGCGCGGCCCGCCACCCGTGCTGAGGCCAAGGGTGATTTCGCGCTCCGGCCGGTTGAACCCGTAGTTCTCGGTGTCGGCCGCGGAGGGCGCATCGCTGAGAAATTTCCGGGCGGTCAGCAGGTTGATTTTATCCAGCAGATCCTTGAGCAGCTTCGTATCGGCCGCGGAGGTGACCGGGGCCAGTCCGGGGGCGCGGACCACGACCTGCCAGCCATCCGTCGCCGCCGGGGTTTTGGCGGACGGGTCGGCGGGCGCGGCCGCTCCACTAGCCGGGGTATTGGGCTCCAGTTTTTGCAGGGAGAGTTCGGGCTGGCCGGGCGCACCGATCGTGACGGAGGTGACCGTGGCGGGATCAAAGTCGGCGATGTGCGGGTCGCGCAGGGTCTCCTGCGAGGTCTGGAGATCCTCCAGCAGCTTGGCGGGAATCACGGTGGTGAAGACCACGGCCTGATCCTCAATCTTGGCGTAATATTCGCCGGCGGTGGCCGTGGCATTGCCGAGCAGCAGCGTCTCGCGGCGGGCGTTGCCCTCGAGGGTGACGCGGAGGGCGGGGGCGGTAAGGCCGGCGCGGTCGAGGTCAGTGTCACGGGTCTCGAGGAATTTCTCCGCGGTGAGGGCGTTGAGGGCATTGATGGCGACCTCGACGGGGCCCTTGGCCGCGCGGGCGAGGATGGGACTTTCGAAGTTCCAGCGGGCGGCGGCGTCGCGGCGGAGGCGGACCTTGAGGTTGGAGGGTGCGGCGGTCTGGATGTTGAGCGAGCGGACTTCAAAGACCGGGATGGTGAAGATGGAGTCGGAGCGAAGTTCACCAAGGGCGAGACCGGCGCTGTCGGCCAGACTGCGGCTGACGACGTGGATGCGCGCGCCATCGGGGGACAGGATGTAAAGCCGGTTGTCGATCTTGGTGTTGTCGCCGATCAGGAGTTTGAAGGATTTGTTGGCGGCCGTGAATTCCAGCGTGAAGGCCGGTTCGGCCAGGCCGTAGTCGGCGAGCGTCTGGCCGCCCTTGGCAAGGTCGGCGACGGCGAAGCTGGTGTAGTGCTCGAGAAACTGGAGCTCGTTGTGCAGGCGGGAGACGGCATTGGGGTTGGCGGGCCAGGCATAGGGCGCGGTCAGCCACCAGCCATCCGGGCGCTTCTCGATCCGGACGGTTTCCCCCGTGCGGCTGGTGCGGGTCAGCGAGTCCATGCTGGCGATCTCGGTGGGGAGCACCCGGCGGCGGGCCTCGAGCAGCTTGCGCTCCTCCTGCCATCTTTGCTCGAAGTAGAAGATGTAGCCGAACAGGACGACGTTCAGGAAGAGCAGGACGACGGTGACTTTGGAGCGCATGGGGGTCGGAGCAGTGGCAAGCGGTAAGCGCTAAGCAGTAAGCTCGTTCAAGGTGATGGGGAAGTGTGGCACGGGAGTCGGAAGCTTAGGGCTTACAGCTTATTGCTTTGAGCTGAATTAATTCCGTCTGGTCCAGTAGACGCCGAGGCCGAGCAGGGCCACGAGGCCGGGCAGCCCCAGCAGGAGACCGAGGCGAAGGCGGACAAGTTCCTCCGCACTGAGGGCGAGTTGGAAGCGCTGGATGGGACGGACGGGAATATTGAGCTGGGTGTCGCGTTCGACGGCCCAGTTGACGGTCGCCAGGAAGAGGTTGAGGTTGCCGATGGCGATGATGCGGTCGTTGGAGACAAGGTCGGAGGTGCCGATGACCGCGAGGCGGCCGCCGCGCACGCTGAGGGGCAGATTGGCGGGCTTGAGCCTCTCGGAAATGACCATGAGTCCGAGCTCGCCCTTCAGGTCCTGGCCCGGGGTATAGGCGGGGAAGACATTGCGGATGCGGTAGCTGGTCTCCCCCCAGGCCGAGGGGCTGGTGGCGATGAGTTTCTTGACCCGGAGGCCGTCTTCGAGGGAACGGCCGAGATCGTCGCTGACCGAGCGGGTCGGGCCGACGATGACGGACATGCCATTGTCCAACAGGTTGCCGGTGATCTGGCTGCCCGGGGCCGGGTCGCGGATAAAATTCCAGAGCCGCATCTCCTTGCTTTCGGTGATGCTGCGCGGGTCGGGGTCCAGGACGAGGTTGTCCTGGACGATAACGCCCCAGTCGAAGAGCAGGTTCTCCAGCCCGTGCGGGTAGCCGTAATTGAGCATGAGGATCAGGCGGCCGGCCCGGGTGGTGAGGAAATTGCGGAGCAGTTCCTCCTCGAAGGGCTGGAGGCGGCCCTGCGGGCCGGCCGCGATGATCAGCGCGGCGTCGTCGGGAATCTTGCGGGTGAGGTTGAGGTCGAGGCTGGCGATCTCGAAGTTGCGCTGGCGGAGCTCGTCCCGGATCCCCGAAAGGCCGCGGGCGCGGTCCACATCCTCGGGGCGCATCTCGCCGTGGCCGGCGAGGAAATAGATTTTTTTCTTCTCCGGGCTGGAGACATCGAGCAGCGCGGCGGTGAGGACGGACTCGCCGCGGAAGGACTCGCGCTTCAGGTCCTTGGTGTGGTAGAAATCCATGATCGGGAGGACCCGGCGGTGGTCCTCGCTGAGCAGGATGATCTGGTTGGGCTGGTCAAGTTGCAGCGCCTCGGCCTCCTTGCGGTTCTGATAGACGTCGAGATAGCGGACCTCGACCTTGCCCTTGAGGTTGTTGCGGGCGAGATAGACGTATTCACGGATCAGGCCGCTGATGTCGCGGTAGGCCTGCGTGACCTCCTCATCCGTGCCGTCGTTGGAAATCGTGACAATGATCCGGACGTCGCGGTCCAGTTGCTCCAGATAGGAGCGGGTTTCGGCGGACAGGGAGTGGCGGCGGCTTTCGGTCAGGTCGAAGCGCCAGGCGTGGTTGAGCGCGATGTAGTTGAGACCGGCGAACAGCGCCAGGAACAGGACGGCCTGGAGCACCAGGTTGATGAACCTGATCCAGCGGGCGGCGCGAAAGCTGTCGTAGTAGTGCATGCGCTTAGCTGTTCAGGATCTTGGCCTCGACGCCGAGGATGCTGAAGATGAGGGAGAGGATGCAGCCCGTGAGGTAGAAAATGACCTGCCGGGTGTCGACGATGCCGTGGGTGAAGTCGTCCACATGGCCGGGGATGCGGAGCGACTCGATGGCGGACTTCACCGGCGAAAGCAGGTCGCTGTTCAGGGCGGAAAGCTCGCTCACGTAGCTGAGTCCGGCGATGAGACCGAGGAGCACGGTGAAGCTGAGGATGCCGGCGACGGCCTGGTTGCGGGTGACCGCGCTGGCCAGGATCCCGACGCCGATGAACAGGAGGCCGCTGACGGCGATGAAAAGATAGCCGCCGATGAGCGGGCCGGAATCAAGGTAGCGCACATCGCGGGCGTAGAGCTGCAGGATGTAGTGGAAACCGAAGGTAAACGCCCACAGCAGCATATAGAACAGGTAGGCGGCCGTGAACTTGCCGAGCACGACCTCGGCGGTGCTGACCGGGGCGGTGAGCAGGGTCTCGAGCGTGCCGAGCCGGCGCTCCTCGGCGAAGGATTTCATGGTGAGCAGCGGGACCATGAAGAAGACGGGGATCCAGAAGAGCTGGAAGAAGACCACGGAGGGCGGGGTCTCCTGCGGGGTCTTGCTGTAGGCATCGAGGATGCCGGTGAAGATGAAGCCCATCACCAGCAGGAACAGCACGGCGGCGATGTAGGTGCTCGGGTTGTAGAGCAGGGCGCGGATCTCGTGCGAGAGAATGGTCAGGTAATGGCGCATCGGGGAAAGGGCTGAAGGAGCGAAGGGCTGAAAGGCGGAAGAGCTGAAGGCGACCTGAGGTGCGGTGATTGGTTGGGTGAGGATTGATGCTCAGCCTTTCAGCTTTTCAGTCATTCAAGCTTTCAGACCTTGGGCAAGGGGGCGCGGCTGTCGCCGTGGAGCTCCTTCTTGTCGGGCAGGCGGGCGTCCCAGCTGCGCCGGGTGGCGGCGAGGAAGACATCCTCCAGCGAGGGCTGGGTGCGGGCGAGCGAGCGCACGCGATACCCGGCGGCGGGCAGGACCTGCAGGAGTTTTTCGCCCAGGTCGGTCTGGGCATCGGTCATGAGGGTGACGGTGCGGAAGCCATCGGGGTTGTGGTCATCCGGGGTGACGATCCGGAGGGTGGGCTCGATGCCGGGCAGGTGGGCGGCCAGACCGGCGGTGTCACCGGCGAGCTCGAGGCGGTAGGTGGTGTGGCCGAAGATCTCGTGGCGCAGATCGGCGGGCGAACCCTGGGCGACGATGCGGCCGCCGTTGATGATGAGGACGCGGTCGCAGGTCTCCTCGATCTCGGGCAGGATGTGGCTGGAGATGATGACGCTCATGCGGCCGCGGAGGCTGGCGATGAGGTTGCGGACGATGATGATCTGGTGCGG